>RPQV01000098.1 GCA_003818595.1 Calditrichota bacterium | reverse complement strand
TTACCAGCAAAGGTGATTTATCGGCTGCAGAAGATGCTATTGAATTGCTCTATCCCATTACATCACTTAATATCGACGATCGCATAAAAACACTCTTATTACACAGTGAAATTCGAGCACTGAAAAATGACCTGCCATCTGCACAACTGTCTGCGCGTCAAGCACTTGAGCTGGCCATGCTGTCAGGAAAATCGAATTTGGAGACCAGAGCCGTTCAACAATTGGGAATTCTATTATGGATGGATGGAAACACTGCGGAAGCAATCTCTTATATGGAATCCGCCTTAAAAAATGAAAGGGCATCAAGAGGTAACTATAAAAGTCTGCAAAACCGATTGGCAGTCTGCTCTTGTTATATTGACGCCGGAAGAATGGAACTGGCCTACCAGACAGCGTCAGATATTTTGCAGGATTGTCGTTTTTTTCAATTTAATGAATTTGTACCTCAATGTTTCATATTAATGAGTGTAGCATCAAGTGATGAACGGGAATCAGCAGCTTTGGCGGATTCTGCCTATTATTGGGCCAACTTTTATTATCAATGGCCGGCGCTGTTTAAGGCAAACCAATTGCTCATAGTAGAATATAATAAAAGCGGCGCCTACAATGAGGCACTGAAAAAATATCGACAAGGATTGACTCTGCTGTCGAACATTCAACCTAAAGCCGGTTTTCGCTGGTATTCCGAGGGTCTTACACTTTCTCTACCGGAATTTTTTAATGAGTTTATCAATTTACTTATCCGCACTCGACAGGCGGATGAAGCCATGATCATCGCCGACCAGTACAACACCCTTCTGCAGCACCACACACTTCAACTGAACTCGGCTATATTTAAAAATTCTGATCAATTACAAATTGATCGGTATATACGTCTGAAAGAGCATTTAAGCATTCTCAAACGCGATTGGATATCTCTGGTTTCTTCAACACAGCGAACGACAGCCGTCGTCGATACCCAGGCGATCAAAAAGTCCTTCACCCTTTCATTCGATTCCCTTCTCACATTCCAGACTGAATTGGCGAGTCAAAATCAGAATTTATTCAGATTTTATTTCCAAAATTTTACTTCACCAGAAAAAATTAAAGAATCTATGTCTGATAAGGAGTCCTGCATCAGCTATTACTATACTGATGACGCATTATATTCCTGGTATTCGGATCGTGATTCAGTCTTGATTCATCAAGCCCCATTCAATAGTTCGGTGTTCGCCAAACAACTTGCCGAATTATACCAGACATTAGAAGCACGGGAATCCATATCCACAATTTCGCACCAGCTTTATCAGGAGCTCATCGGTCCATGGAAATTAAAACTGGCCGTAAAAAAACGGCTCAAAATTGTACCTTTTGAGAAACTTTATCTTCTGCCATTTGCTCTTTTGCAAAATGAGAACGATGAATTCCTCGGGTTCCAAAATACGCTCTCCGTGCACCCGTCGCTGTCTCTGGCGGTTTTAGAGACACCGACCGAAAGAGAAATAGTTGCCACAGTACCAAAACGTGTATACGCCTTTGCAAAACCATTGTCACCGTTGATTCAATCCGACCTATCGTACACCCCGCTTCTCGCAACTTCTTTGGGAAGATACGTCGCCGAGCCGCTAATATATCTTGACAGTCGCGCCACAGAAAACAAATTAAAAAATTCAGCATCGGCAATGGACTTTCTACTCCTGGGATCAGAAATTGTATTTGACAGCGAGTATGCTCCGAATACGAGGATTCTGCTGACCAAAGATGATTTGGATGACGGGAAACTCTCGATAGGCGAACTGATTGCTATGAATGAACTCCCCAAAGATGTTTGTCTGACCAACGCTCAAACTCAGGATCCCTTAAAATGTTCGGGGCTGGCAGTACAATTATTTTCATCACTTTTTCATTACCAGGGAACAGAATCTCTGCTTTTCCCGCTGACCTCCGGCGATTCCTTCGGATCATCATTGTTGTTGAAACGATATTTCCGCGCCCTCGCAGAAGGAGATGGAGCGGCATTGGCACTGCAAAAAGCGCAAAAGTATACATATGAGGTCATCAATCCTCACCCGGCAGCATGGGCGCCATTTGTCACCAGCAGTATGGCACATTAAAAAATCGCCCGAGCTTTCACCAAAAATACTTCATGCAAGTGAATAGTCTGTTAATTAATAAAGTCTCATTTTTCTAACATTTTGGAATCTCTATGTCCTATCGTCTTTTCTACGCTTATCTTGTCATCATCAGCGCTACGGCTGTTCTGGCTGATCAACCCCTATTTTTAAAGATTACATTCCCGCAACCGATTGATACGATTGATGCAGACCGCATCCGCGTATCCGGATATACAGAGCCCAAGGCCAAATTGACCATCAATGAAAAGATCGTTCCTCTATACCCTCGAGGATCTTTTGTGGCACGCGTGAATCTCACTGAAGGTGTGAACAATTTTATTATTCATGCACAGAGGGGGAATGAAATTGCCCGGGAGTATCTTTCCATTTATCGCCTGCCTGTTTATAAAAGCTACTCTCCTGAGCCCACAAAAATAGATAAAAATTGGAGCGAGCCCCAAAAAGATGTTTGGCTGTCGACAGGTGATTTTCTTTATGTTCAGTTTAAGGGCAGTCCTGGTGGAAAGGCAATATTCCATATTGATAAATTCGAAAAAAACATCCCAATGGCCGAGATTGATTCCTCTCAGACTGACGGCGTCAGAGGAATATATCGGGGCGCCGTGAGAATCAGTGAAACAATACCCGTGAATAAGCTCATACCGATTACTTGTGAATTACAGGGAGTTGACAAACACAAACAAACCATTCTTCTATCAGGAAAGCTGCTGCGTCTCAATGACAGAATTCCTTTGGTCGGCAAGACAATGAATCTGGTGATACTACAGGGCTCCGCCAGTCGATATCTTCCCATTGCTCGACTACCAGAAAATGTTCAGGTGACAATCATCGGTCGGGAAAACGACCGCTTTAAAATAAAACTTGCGCAACATCGTATCGGGTATATTGATGCCCAAGATGTCAAACTGATGCCTTGGGGAAATGTCCCGATTCGCGCTGCCATTGGTGCACCTGCGATCTCGCAGGATCGTGAGTGGATTTATCTAAGCTTTCCCATTGATTCGCGCGTTCCCTTTATCATTGAGAAGGACCTCGCTGAGGAACGGTGGGACTTGAATGTATTCGATGCACAGCAGTCTTCATTTTGGATTACCTACCCAAATGTTGAGACTGACATTATGCAGTTGACATTGAATCAACCAGAAGAGAATCTTTTTCGCTGCTCAATTCAGCTCAAACAGGAGCAGAGCTGGGGTTTTCGCGCTGAATATGTCGAAAAGAGTTTAAAATTTTGTATTCGTCGTCATCCATCAATTAATCCACAATCGCCGCTGCAAAATATCATTATCGCCATTGACGCCGGACATGGGGGGGAAGAGAAAGGTGCAATTAGTCCCTTGGGAGTGCTGGAGAAGGATATCAACTTGGCATGGGCGTGCTCCCTTCAACAACTGCTGCAGCGCGGAAATGCCAAAGTGGTGATGACCCGGGAGAGTGATGAAACCGTTTCCTTGCAGGAACGTGTTCGCCGAGCCGAGTCCGAAAATGCACATCTATTTATTTCACTGCATAATAACGGCGTAACCGCCTCGGGAAATGCGGCAATCGCCGAGGGCACAAGTACTTACTTTACAATGCCGCACAGCAAAGAACTCGCCTGGTCAATATTTCCTCACCTGACGAGGTTGGGCTTGGCGCCCTATGGCCGTATCTACAACTCTTATTTTGTCACCAACACATCTTCATTTGTTTCAGCATTGGTGGAGGGTGGATTCTTAACAAATCCTCAGGAAGAAGTCAGGCTGGCAAATCCGGAATTTCAGAATCAGATGGCAAACGCGGTTTATAATGGTATTGTTGATTTTTTGCTTCAGCAGGCCTATTAACTAAAGCGCTGCAGAATTGGTCAATTTTCTTCTATTCGGCAGAATTGCTCTGACGACGGTGGATAAAGTCCGGTATGATCAATTATTCCGGTCTTTTCTCTGAAAGTTTTATCTCTAATGCGTGAATGATCATATCCGCAACCTGCTCGTTAGTCAGTTCCTCCACATTAATCACCAGTTCATATTGCGTTGGATCATCAATATCCTGGTGAAAATAATGTCGAATGAAATCTGCTCTTTCGCGATCCATACTAACAACTTTTTTTCGGGCATCGCGATAACTTACTCTCTCTTTCTCTTCATATCGTTTGATACGCGACTCCAGACTCGCCGTCACACGCACATGGAGGCCTTTGTTTCGATTGGTGATAAAGTTTGCCCCTCGACCTAATATTACTGCTCGTCCATGATCAGCCAAGGTGAGAATCACCTGCACCAAATGGCGATAATACTTGTCGGCTGTGTAGGCGCTGGGATCGAAAATCATTTGTGACAAATTTGCCAATCGCTTCTTTTCATCGAAATCGGAAATAATTTGATCACGAAGTTTAGCTGTCTCGGCGATGTGTTCAACAATGTTTTTACTGTAAATCTCCCAATTCAATTTAGTCGCTACGAGTTGCCCAATCCTGAACCCTCTGGCGCCGTAAGCTCTTGAAATCGTAATAAAAGCCTTATCCCACCGCGTTATGGTGTGCGGCTTACTACTCTGGCCGTCTTTTTCTTTTTCATTCCATAAACGCATTTGATTGTTAGCCAAACCTTCCCACCGAACGTGCTCTTCGGCATATGACATCGCGATTACCTCTTTTATGATTTGGGATTGCATAAACGACTTTACATTCTATCAGATAATCAATCCATTGAATCCAATTTACTCATCAAATTAATTTTTATAAATTGATATCTTGACCCGTGCGGCTGAAGCAAGATGGATCGGCACATTGAGACCGGACTGTACTTTGAAAGGATTAGGAAACGGCTCAAGTAGTTCATTATCCCGCCAGAAACTTGGCTCAAAGCGGGAGACATTGTTCTCATTCGGGGTTCCTCCACTCTGAGCCGTCACCATCTCCTGCATTTGCAGATCTTTAACCTCGAACAGCACAATATAATCACCGGCATCGACAAACGTTCTATTCTCATCCATGCCATTCCAGTAAAAAAAATATTGGCCGCCGTCGATTAAATAATCATCAATGAAAGTGATGACCTTTTCCTTTTTTTTCTCTTCCTTCAGCGGATTTTGACACGATAAGGTCAACGACAACGTCAACAAAATGTAAATGATTATCCTTTGCATCTCGTATCGCATTTTAGGGTTGTACACAATGGTTAACGTGAAAATTCTTCATTTGATCCATCTTTCGATCCAGTCAAAAACCTCATTCCACCATAATCGCGCATTCTGGGGTTTGGATACAAAGTGATCTTCATCAGGGAAAACGATCAAACGCGACGGTACACCCATTCGCTGTAACGCCGTAAACATTTGCAGTGCCTGGTTGACAGGGACTCGATAATCCCGTTCTCCATGAGTGACCAAAGTGGGGGTACTGAATTTCCGCCAATTCTCGACATAAACCGAAGGCGACCATTTTTCATATAACTCGGGTTGTTCGTAAGGCGTACCTCCAAACTCCCATTCCGGAAACCATAACTCTTCCGTTGATCCATATTTACTGCGTAAATCGAAAGCACCGGCGTGACTGACAAGGGCTTTGAAGCGGTCGGTCTGAGTGGCGATCCAATTGATCATATAGCCCCCAAAACTCGCACCTGCCGCAGCCACTTTATTTGCATCAATAAAACTATAATTTTGAACAAGATAATCAAGTCCAGACATCAGATCCTGGTATGGTCCGCCACCCCAATCTTTGCTCACTGCATCACACCATTCCTGACCGTAACCTTTTGAACCACGAAAATTGACTGCCGCTACGACATATCCCCGGGAAGCAAAAAGTTCTGTATTCCATCGATAATGAAAATCATCAGCCCACATGCCTTGAGGCCCGCCATGTATCAAATAGATCAAGGGATACTTGTTTTGAGGATCAAAGAAAGGAGGTTTTACCAAAAATCCGTGCGCCTGCTGACCGTCAAAAGAGGTAAACGTAAAATCTTCAACTGCATAAAGTTCCAATTCAGACAATAAGGGCTGATTGATGAATGACAGTCGACGAATTGCTCGTTTTGCCAAATCCATTGCAAACAGCTCATTAGGCATGATGCTCGACTGGCGTTTGAAATAGAGGGTTTTCCCGTCAGGACTGATCATGAGGCTGCTGTTCATGTGATCGGATATCAACTTTTCGATTTTCCGAGAAGACAGATCAATACGATAAATCGGCTCACGTCCGCGCTCTTCAGCATTGAAGAGAATTGTTTTGCCGTCAGGAGACCAAATCATTTCCTCGGGACTCAAGTCAAAATGATCGGTCAAAGAAATGACGGATTTGTTTCTGAGATCATATATTTTAATATCATATTCATCCGCCTCAAAACCTGGTCTTTTCATTGCCTTGTAAGCCAAGAGATTACCATCGGGCGAGAAAATTGGAAAATTATCTACTGCCTCGTTATCGGCGGTCAGACAAATCTCATTGTTCTCATCTAAAATCAGAAAGATATCATTATTTGTATTTGCAGCCGGCATAGCTGTCCGATTGCTGACAAACGCCAGCATTTCACTATTGGGCGAAAATACGTAATCCTGGAGCCCAGTCAAATCAAGCGGGGGTGAATTATAGTCCCCCGGCGTCATGTCGCGGTAGTTTTTACCCAGCGCATCGCAAATGAAAACATGGTTCTTTTTATTCACAATCCACTGGTTCCAAGTTCTGAACAAAAGTTGATCGACGATATACGCTTTAACCGCAGACTCTTGTGCAGCCTTGTTCCATGCTGCACTCTCCTCAATTCCAGTTGCCTGTGGATTAACCACCGCTGTGAAAGCCAACCGATGACCATTTGGAGACCAAATATAACTCTCAATGTCAAGGGGAAAGTCGGTCAATACTGACGGCTCTCCTCCATTCAACGGCAAAAGATAGATTTCGCTTTTTCCATTTCGAGATGATAAAAAAGAGATCGCTGCGCCATCAGGAGTCCATCTTGGCATCCTGCTGCTCGTTTCCGTGCTGGTCAAACAACGCGGTTCACCGCCACGAGTCGATAACAACCATAAACTGGTAATGCCACTATTCTTTTCCATTGAATAGCGGGTTAGTTCAAAAACCAATTGGCTGCCATCAGGGGATAACTGAACCTCCCCTATGCGTTCCATCGCCCAAAGATCCTCTACCGTCATCGCCCGCTTGTCGGCAGCAGACGTGGCAATAAATGTTAACAGAAACAAACTGATCAGGCTCTTCCGCATCGTCATCATCTCCCTCAAGATTCCAACAAAGATTTAATATCACGAACTGCCTTGTCCATTCCAATTAATAATGCCCGAGAAACAATCGACCATCCGACATTGAACTCTTCAATAAACTCGATGTCGCTTAATTCGCGCAGAGACTGATTAGTTAGTCCTCTCCCCGCAGAGATACCGAGTCCGATTTTATTTGCTGTGATGGCTGCCGAACGAATGAGTTCCACTGTATCCGACATTGCACCCAGATCATCTACCGAAGACAGAATGGAAGTATTGAACTGAACATAATCCACTTGCGCCCGTGCGGCAGCACGTATCTGCTGGGGATCAGGATCGATGAGTAAGGTCACAACAATGTTGTTGCCACGCAAGGTCTGCACAATCTCCACAAGATAATCAAATTCTGAAGCAGCATCCAAAGACCCCTCTCCCTGTTCAAACGTGGAAGGAAGCAACGTGACCATATCAGGGGACCAATTAATTGCTTTTTTTATCATGTCATCATTGGCAGGTAAAGCGATATTGAGATGCGATTGAACAACCTCTTTTAATAAAGTGACATCCCGATCAGTGATATCTGATCGGTCATCGCGCAACTGGATGACGATTCCGTCAACCCCCGCCATTTCAGCTGCAATCGCCGCTGTGACGGGATCAGGATTTTTGCCTCTTTTCTGGTTGCGTATACGGGCAATCTGATTTAAGCACAGACAAAGTCGAGCCATGCTGTTTCCTTTCTATATACTCTGTTAATCCGCTAATTGTGAAACAGGGACAATTTCAACACCCATAGATCTGATTTTGGGCAGCGTGCGTTCAAGCGCCTTTAAAGTGTTTTTGTGTGCATGACCAATGACGATGATGCGACCACTTTCCTGAGCTTTTTCAGCCATATGCAGCAATTGCTTTTGAATGGCATCAGAATTATCCGTCACATCTATAAACATATTATTTTCTGCTGTTTTAACTCCTGCCTTTCTTGCTGCCTGGCAGGCAATGCTATTCGTATTGGTCCGACTATCGATAAAAAATTTATCAAGTTTGGCCAACACGAGCATTACATTTTTCATCATCACTGCATCAGCCGTCACTTTTGATCCCTGGTGATTATTCATACCCACGGCAATCGGAATTTCGGTGAATGCTTTACGTAGTCTGACTGAAATGACGCCCGCGTCCTGACCGCTCAACAAAGTATATCCTCGATCTTGATAGGATTCATTAAGCGGCTCCATCGGCATATGAACAATCACCTCCTTTTTGTGAACATCAGCCGCATCGGCGATTTTTTGCGTATATGCAAGTCCGGGAATTACTGAAATCGTCAAGTCATATTCCAAGCCAAGAAAATCACGAACCATCTGATTAAAAGAATAACCAAAATCATCGATGATAATCGCAGCTCTTGAAGTTCTACGCGCGACTTGACGGAACTTGAAAATAAAATGCTCGATTGCGACATTTCCTTTCCCGACCGTGAGCAGAAGTTGTGTGGAGCGACTCTTTTTGCAGTCAATGATTTCTGCATGCGCTTCGGCCAACTGTTTCCTGAGTTCTTTATAGAAACGGTAAAAAGGAAAGTCCTGTGGGACAGTCACTTCGGTGAGGGTGTCTACTGTGACCAGACGATTTTCATCGATTTCATAAAGTTCAAGTGTATTGCGAACAATACCGGAAATTCGTACTGCTTCTCGATGATTGATTTTCGGTGTTCGGGGAGAGCAGATCGCCGGGATAACGAGTAAATTGAAGACCAGCAAAACAATGAATAATCCGGCTAAAATCCAGAGCAATCTATCGTTTGGAACGATAAAATATTTCGACCGTTTCAGCCGTTTTGCAGGCAGGTTAAATTGTCTGACAGCTCTTTTCATGATAATGCTTACACCTACTTCCCAAATGCCGCTTTTAAACTGCTCCAAGTAAGATCGTCGCCGGTTGAAAAGTCGCTCCACCTATAAATATACCAGATG
>RPQV01000097.1 GCA_003818595.1 Calditrichota bacterium | reverse complement strand
GCAGGTGCGCTCCGGCGTTTCATTCTTTTCAAGAATAATCGCCGGCCATTGCTGATCCAAATAAACAGTTGTCCCGCTGAAAACGGGTAGATTCTCCAAAAGCGAAGTGACGGTCAGCACGACTTTCACGCCGGAATGCTCAATCATGTACTGAAGGCGATCTTTGGGATAATAAGGATCGAGCGGCAGATAGGCCCCGCCGGCCTTGAGAATGCCCAATAAACCGACCACCATTTCCAGAGAGCGGTCGACGCACAACCCAACGATTGTTTCGTTGTTGATGCCCTGATGACGCAAATACTGACCCAATTTATTGGCTCGCTCATCCAATTCAGCATAGGTCAGTTGCTGTCCCTCGAAATCGACGGCAATGTCATCCGCATGCAGCTTGGCTTGTTCTTCAAATAATGACTGAATGAGACGATCCTCAGGCAGCGGTACCAACGTATCGTTCCAGCCGAAAAGCACTTGATATAACTCGGCATAAGGAACAGGATTCATCTGCGCAATACTTGAAGTTGGAGATTCCACGATTTGGTCGAGCAACGTCTTGTATTGTTCGAGCCATCTCTGGATCGTTTCTTCCGTAAATAGATCGACATTGTAGGTCAGAGTGGCAGCCAATCCCTCTTTACCTTCTGCAATCATGAACGTCATATCGAAGGGCGAAACCTGTTCATTGATCGATATAGCCGACAGCGGCAAACCGGCAAACTGCATCTCTTCCCCTTCCAATCCAAGAGCAATGGAGGAGAGGCCGGAATCATTCAAAAGATGAGCGCGCTGATAAACAAACATCACCTGAAACAACGGTGTTCGGCTGATATCGCGAACAGGCATCAGCCGTTCCACCAAATGATAGAGGGAGTAATCCTGATGATCGATGGCCTCAACGACCGTTTTACGAACCTGCTGCAGCAAATCCACAAAGCTTTGGCGTCGGTCAACGTGAGAGCGCAGGGCAACCGAATTCACAAAATAGCCGACAGTGTCCATGAGTTCGGGTCTGCTGCGGCCGGTTGTCGGTGTGCCCACAATGATATCTTCCTGTCCGGTGCATTTGGACAGCAACACCTTAAAGGCGGCCAAAAGCGTGGTATACAGCGTCACACCCTGCTCATCACTAAATTCCTGCAGTCGTCGAGAAAGCTCATCTCCCATTCTCAGAGAGATATTGCGTCCTTTAAATGTCTGTACCGCCGGGCGGGGCATATCCAATGGTAATTCGAGCATGGACAAATGCCCGCTCAGTTTTTCCAGCCAATAGGACCATAATTTCTCACCCTCGGCGCTCGCGAGCATCTTGTTCTGCCACGCGACGAAATCGGTGTAACGAAGCCTGAGCGGCAACAGATTTTTCTCCGGATCGACATAGAGTTGTGCCAACTCGTTGACGACGACCGCCAGAGACCACATGTCGATGATGATATGATGTGCGGCGATAATGATGATGAAATCATCGGCTGACTTGGTGATCAAAAAGCATTTGAACAGCGGCCCGCGGACGAGATCGTATGACTCGATCGCCACATCTTCGATGTGTTGCTGAAGTTTTTCTTCACTCCAATCCGCCGCATCAACAATATTCAAATGGACATCCATATATTCATGGACTTTTTGAATCTGCTCCCCATTTTTATAATGGAAAGTGGTGCGCAATGCAGGATGTCGATTCACAATCTTTTGCAAAGCCTGGTAAAGCCCATCCACTTTCACATCGCCACGGATGCGCACGGCATAAACAGGATTGAAAATGCTTTTCGGCGCCATTTGATGCTGAACCCACATGGCTTTCTGGCCGGCGGACAGAGAGAATTCACCATAGTCCATGCCATCCAACGGCTGAATGGATTGATCGGCTGCTCCTTGTTGCCATTTTTCAACGATCAGATCAGCAAGCTGAACGATGGTCGGACCGACGATTAATTGCGCCACCGGCAATTTAATATTGATATCCCGATCAATTCGATTCTGCAGCTCCAATGCCATGATCGAGTCCAGTCCGAAATGAGTGATCGATAGGGACAATGAAATTTGCGCCGGTTTCAGATTCAGCACTTGAGCCAATTGTGCCTGAAGATAGGTCTGAATCAGCTGCACGCGTTCATCAGATGATGCTGACTCCCATTGTTGACGCGAAAAGCCGATTGTCCTCTGTTCGACACCTGCATCTGCCGCCTTTTTCTCAACGACCGGCTTTTGCCACAGCTTTTTCTTTTCCTCGCTGAGGCCGGCAAAACGCATTCCTTCGATGAACGTATGGACATCACCCTGCTCATCGAGCAAATATATTTGGCCGGTAAAAGCATCGGCATCGCGCTTGACGACTTCTGCATAACACCAGAGGGTATGATAATCATTTTGAATGCTCACCTGCCTTTTAATGCTTGCCGGCAAAAAAGTCTGCGTTTTGTCCGGCTTGAGCAGGCAGAGCGTTTGCCAACAGGCATCGATGAGTCTCGGATGAATGGTATACTGCGACAAGCTCTTTTGTAATCCTTCGGGAATTTGAAGGCGCGTAAGAGCGATTTCCTGCCCTATATAACCTTCAGCGATCAACCGCGATTTATCGTCACTTTTTGCACCGCAGGACTTTAACTCTTCATAAATCGCCTCAACGGTCAATGCGCGACATTTTTTCTTGATGTCAGCCGGAGTGGTGGGCAAGATATGAGAAACGGCCGATTCTTCTTGAATGATCTTCCCTTCGACATGAAGCTGCCATCCGGTTGACGGAGATTCACTGTGATAACTGTAGGCCTTAAAAACGGCTTTCTTGCCATTATCTTCCGGGCTGACGACAACCTGTAAATCGATACCTTGATTGTCGCCGTTCAAAACCAATTCATCGCGGAATTGAACAAATTCGATGCTGTAAGGAAGATCTTTGAAGAGCTGTCTGGCTGCCGCATTTCCCATTTCCACGAAAGCCGCATGCGGAAATATCTTTTGATCGTAGAGAATCGCCGGTTCAATCGGTCGTTCTGGATCCCCGTTCAAATGGTTCTGATAGAGCATTGACGACAAGGGCGAAGACAATTCATATCCCAGCAGGGGATGAACCTTTTTGCCGTTAGTGGGTAGATGGTGCCGGCCGCCACGCGATTTCTGTTCTTTTTTCTCAATCCAATATCGGTCACGTTTAAAAGGATAATTCGAAAGCTGGACAAAACGACCACCCCACAAAGCAGCCAGAGCATTCAAATCAAATTCAACGCCATTAACATAGAGCGTTGCGACGGATTCAAGAAATGCTTCGCTGTCTTTTTTGTCATCCTTGAGCGAACCCACCCAAAGAGCCTTCTGCTGCGGCAGACACCGCCGTCCCATTCCCGACAAGTGAGGATTGGGTCCGATTTCAAGAAATACGGTGACTTTCCGCTGTGCCAATTCAAGAATGCTGTCCAGGAATAGCACGGATTGACGAATATGATTGCACCAATAAGAGGCATCGGGGATTTCACCGGGCTTGAATAATTTGCCGGATACATTGGAAACCAATGGAATGGTCGGCGCGGAGAAATGCAGAGACGCGATGCTCTTCTTAAATTCGTTTAATATCGGCTGCATCAAGTCTGAATGAAAGGCATGCGAAACATTCAGTTTACGGACTTGAACTTCGAACTTTTCGCAACGAATCAAGAATTCATTCAATGAAGCTTCAGGCCCGGAGAGGACGACATTTTGCGGTCCATTGACGCCGGCAATTTGCAGCGCCGGAAACTCCCGCAACTGTTCCAACACCCACTCTTTTGCCGCGAAAACAGCAGCCATGCCGCCACCATCGGGCAATGATCCCATCAACTGAGCCCGAATCGCAACAAGCTGAAAAGCATCCGCAGGAGAAAAAACACCGGCGATACAGGCAGCGACGATTTCACCAATGCTATGCCCCATGACATAGTCCGGTTTTACGCCCATCGCCAGCCACATTTTAGCCAACGCATATTCGATCGCGAATAGGGCTGGCTGGGTATATTGAGTGCGGTGGATTAACTCGGGATTTTTTTCATCCCACATGATGCTTAAAATCGACACGGAAAGGAATTGTTGCGAAAGGTCATTGATTTCGTCAAGAGCAGCGCGGAATGTTGGGTGCAGATCGTACAATTCCCGTCCCATTCCCACATATTGGGCGCCCTGACCGGTGAATAAAAAGGCCTTTCCACCTCGTTCCGCAGCAGCCCCTTCAAACACAAACCCGGCAGCCTGATCGTTCGCCTTGGCGGTTAACTTTTCCACCAGTTCTTCACGGGTGGCAGCGATGACCGCCAGGCGATGATGGAAATGTTCTCTCCCAGTGAGCAGGGTGTGAGCCATATCGGCTAATGACGCCTGACTATTTTGGAGAAAATCAATATAGTCCCTCACATATTCGGAGAGAACCGTCTCCTCGCGTCCGGAAAGAGTGAACAGCACCGTCGGCAAATGGGATTCGGCTTTGGGGGCGACAACCGGCGCTTCCTCAAAAATGATGTGCGCATTGGTACCGCCGAAACCAAATGAACTGACGCCGGCGCGCTTTTTATCCCCATTCGTCTCCCACATCAGTTTCTCTGTCGGTACACATATGGGCAAACGATCCAGAGGAATATGCGGATTCGCCGTTTTGAAATGAAGATGGGGAGGAATAATGCCGTGTTTCAAGGCCAACACCGTTTTGATGATTCCGGCGATGCCGGCGCTTGCTTCCAAATGTCCGATATTCGTTTTGACCGAACCAATATACACCGGTTTTTCAATCGGTCGATTTTTCATCACCTGAGCGATGGCTTCGACCTCAATGGGATCGCCAAGAATGGTGCCGGTTCCATGCGTCTCGATGTAATCGATTTGCGACGCCGCCAGTCCGGCATCCTGAAGTGCACCTTCAATCACCCGCACCTGCGCCAGACTGTTGGGTGCGGTCAATCCGTTGGTTCGCCCATCCTGATTGATCGCGGTACCGCGAACGACTGCCAGAATGGGGTCTCCATCCTGTACCGCATCCCGCAGACGCTTGAGGATGATGATGCCGCAGCCTTCACCGCGAACATATCCTTCAGCGGATGCATCAAATGTCCGACATCGCCCGCCCGGCGCCAACATGTGCGCCTGCGAAAAAGTGATGCTGGGGTATGGAGACAAGATAACATTGACGCCGCCCGCTACAGCCATATCAGTTTCACGGCTGCGTAAGCTTTTGACCGCCAGATGAACAGCCGTCAGGGATGAGGAACAGGCCGTATCGACGGCAATGCTGGGGCCGATAAAATCATAAAAATAGGACAATCGATTGGCGGCGATGCTCATTGCATTGCCGCTGCCGGCATAGGCGTCGATATCATGGGCGTCCTGATTTTCGTGCATCACCTGCGTATAGTCATTGCCGGAAATCCCGACAAATACACCAGTGCGGCTTTTTTGTAATGCGCTCGGCTTCAAGCCGGCATCTTCAAGGGCATGCCAGGAGGTCTGCAGCAGGAGTCGTTGCTGCGGATCCATGGATACTGCCTCGCGGGGGGAAATTCCAAAAAATTGCGGATCAAATTTGTCGATCTCGTCAATGAAACCGCCGAAACGGCTGCTGATCTTACCGTTCTCCCCCGGCGTCGCCGAATAGAATTGATCGTTGGACCACCGATCTTCAGGTACGGATGAAATCGCATCGACGCCGTCCAAAAGATTTTGCCAAAAAATTCGATGGTTCTTGGCATGAGGGAAAGAACACGCAATACCGATGACAGCGATGGGTTCGCTTTTTTCGCGTTTCAGCGCATCCAGCTTCGCTTTCATCTCCTCAACAGCGTACAGAGCTTTTTTCAGTGGAGAGAGTTGATCCAGTTGTTGCTGATTTTCGCTTTTAATATCACTCATGTTCTGCTGAACCTATTAATCATTTTCACTTATTCTTTGCAGTAATAACAGCGCAGCTTCTTCTTCAGAAAGCTTTTGAATATCCGTCAGCAAATCATCATGTTGCACCGTCTCTCCCCGAATCCCCTCCGGCGCCGTTACTGCGGTGGAAGGAGAAGACGGCTGCATATCGCCGGAAACCAAATACTTGGCCAGTTCAGCAATGGTTGGATAATTATAAACCAATGTTGCCGGCAGGCTGACGCCGAGCAGCTGCTGCAGGTCGCCGGCCAATAGAACCGCTTTTGCTGAATCAAGGCCGTAGCGGGTGAAAGGCTGGTTCACATCAATTTGATGGGACGGCAGATGCAGTTCCAAAGATATTTTCTCAACCAACCATCGCTCCAGTTCAGCCTGGGTGATGTTGCTGACCGGGAGGTTCGGCGTGGGAACACTTGCGGACGTTGCGTCTTGAACCGGAGATGTTTCGATACGCCAGGTACTCAGAATTTCCAAGTCATTGTTCAAGTATCCCAATTTGGCAGCATATCTTTGAATCTTGCCGCTGGAGGTTTTGGGAATGTGCCCTGGTTTTATCAATACCAGGCCATAGAGCTGCACCTCGAACTCTTCGGCAATCGTTCGCTGCATGGCTGCCGCCACCTGATGAATGTCCGGATTCTCGCGAAATTCCACTTCGTGCGCAACGACGAGCTGTTCTTCCCCATTGACATCGATTGAGAAAGCGGCGCCGCAACCGGGACGCAACGAAGGATGGCACCGTTCGACGACTCGTTCAATATCCTGAGGGTAATAATTGACACCCCGGATAATGATCAAATCTTTGATGCGGCCGGCAATGAAAAGCTCACCGTCCTTAATAAAGGCTAGATCCTCGGTACGCAGATAAGGCCCGTCGCCGGAATCAGCCAGAGTCGCCTGAAATGTTTTGCGGCTTTCTTCCGGTCGATTCCAATAACCCTTGGCAATGCTTGCTCCTTTCACCCACACTTCACCGAATCCTTCGGGAGGGCATTCGATGCGTGTTTCAGGATTGACGATCTTGACGATTTGATCACCGAAAAAATGGCCGCTGCTCACCAATATTCTGCTGGTATCAGGGTCTTCAGAAACCAACATTTCATTACGCTCTAAAGCCTTTTTATCAAAACTTGCAACCGCAATTTCTTTATGACTTTCACTTCCGGACACATATAGAGTGCCTTCCGCCAATCCATAACAAGGGTACAACGCCTCCCTGCGAAGTCCATAGGGAGCGAACGTGGTCAAAAATCTCTGCAGTGTCTCATATCGCACCGGCTCAGCGCCATTAAAGACGATCTGCAATGACGAGAGGTCCAGCGTCGACCGCATCTCTTCGGTCGTTTTGTCGACCAACAGTTCATAGGTAAAATTGGGGCCGCCGCTGATGGTCCCTTTATAGCGGGTGACGGCTTCGAGCATCCGTACTGGACGCTGAAGAAATGCAGCCGGAGGCATAAAAACCGTGCACGCACCGGCGTAAATAATTTCCAACAGACCGCCAATCAGTCCCATATCGTGATAGGGAGGCAACCAGATGATACCGATCGAGTCTTCATTCATGGCGAATCCCTGATAAATCAAGGAAAGATTATGAATCAGATTGCCGTGCGATACCATGACCCCTTTGGGAGATCCGGTAGAACCCGAGGTATATTGTAAAAAAGCAAGGTAATCAGAGGAAATTTGCGGATACCGCCACAACGAAGTATATTCATCCAAATTTCCATCGGTTGCCAGCAGCGAGAGTTGCTGTAATCGAGTTTCGCCCGAGAACATCGATTGAATTTTTTCGTGCAGATTTTCCGAAGTGAGCGCGACGCTCGCCTGCGCGTCTTCAATAATCGCCTGCAGGCGCGGGAGATTGCGGTTATTTCGTGGGGGATAAGCCGGAACAGCGATGACGCCTGCAAATAAGCAGCCGAAAAACGCTGTAATATAATCAAGTCCTGGCTGATAAAGAAGAAGAGCTCGTTCTCCCTGAAGATTCTTCTTCTGCAGCAAGGCGCCGATCTTTTGGGCACGCAAAAAAAGCCCACCATAGGTGAGAGTGTCGGTTTCCTCTTCCCCTTCAGCCAGAAACCGATAAGCAAATTTGTCCGAAATTCTTTCAACCTGATGCGAAAGCAGCTCCACCATTGTTTGTGGATGCCCATTCCCTGTTTCAAAAGCCCTTTTGACCATAGTCATCACATCCCGCTCCATTCGCAAAACTTTTTTCAAAATGAGACGACATTCACTGCGTCTCAACTTACGCGAATTCCTGCGCGAATCTCCTTTTTGGAGCTCCGCGCCTTCATCTCTTTGAGAGAAATTGATCCAGGCCTTACTCCCTCGCCCAGGCATCAATTCTCTCAGCGAAAAGGTTGGAAGGTCAATAACAAACTGAATTCAAAAATATTTCATAAACTTCAATTTGAAAAATAAAAACGAATAAATGTTGTCGGTAAGGATCTCTGCTGCCTTGATGTTAGTCATCACTCGATCGTTGACTGGAAACCGTGGAGAAGGATTTCATTGATACCCATTCGCTACGCCAATAGAAGCATTTAAAAAGAACGAATGAAAGTCTCAAAATATTCCATTCACCCGAATAATCCGTCAAGGACGTCAGGTGTATTGAGCAGTGTACCGACTGGCTCGATTTTTTGAAGGACTCAGGGGATGCTTTGCCGAGGTTGCGTTTCAAAAATGAAATTGCAAAATAATCGAACGGGCAACAATTCTGCCAAACAATATAAACTCAATCGCCAACAACTCGATGACAATGAACAAAACCGAAAACAGCTTCACATCTCATTGTTTGCATATTGAGTATAGAAAAAATATTCCATTTCGCGTAACCATCTAATAAATTGCAAGTTGCTGGATGGAATTCTTTTCAATTCAACCCCTAAAGAAGACGATTCCGACACAAAATTCATCAAGGCGCGTAAAATATTGCCTGATTGATTTTGATCAGGAAGCGAATTGATCTTGGCCGTCAAGTTGGAAAAACCAATTTTGTATCTTTGCTTAACAGTGTCTCAATTATGGACAATTAAATTTCGAAATAATTTTCAGCCGAAGCGAATTCCCCTATATGCCCCTTGCCAAACATTGAAAAGGGAGGTTTCAAGATACAGCATTTGAAACCTCCCTGAATCCTCAGATCAGTGATTGACGTTCACAGCATTCAGTGCACCAATCATACTCCCTCAACGTATGAGTATCATTTTTTGAAAAGCGACACGCTGACCATTCAGCTCCAATACGTAAAAGTACACTCCACTGGGCATTGGCTGACTGGCCGCGTCGCATCCATCCCATTCAATTATAAAACGTCCTGCCGGAAAAACAGCGTTGCCAAAGCTCCTGAGCAGACGGCCATGCAAATCATAGATATTCAGTGACACTCGCGCAGCACGATCCAATGAAAAAGGCAGCGTCGTCTGCGGATTGAATGGATTGGGATAGTTTTGTTCCAGGATATAT
>RPQV01000096.1 GCA_003818595.1 Calditrichota bacterium | reverse complement strand
TCCGCACAAAATCAGGGACGGGAATCATTTTGCCGTTCAATCGAATTCTTTCTCGCACATCCCAAAGATGCGGAGACGTGTACAACCCAGTACGATAGCCTGAAGCCGTCAAAACGCTTTCCATCATCGCGGCGACAGAACCTTTGCCGTTTGTGCCGGCGATATGAATATGATCAAGACGCTCATGGGGATTGCCCAATTCAGCAAGCAGCCGGCGCATCGTTTCAAGCTCCAGCTTCCAACCGAGGGCAATGCGAGATTCTAAAAATTTAAACGCCTGCGTTTGCGTCATTTGACACTTCATCAGTCAATTCGATATGGAGCGTTCCAGTAAAAACGGGTTAAACCAGTGGGACCACCCAGGTACAGATAATCACCCTCGAGCAAAAGTGAGTATACTCGATCATCATCCAATCCATCCTCCTGCGTAAATATGATCCAGCGCTGTCCGGCCCGGTCATATTTGAGAAGCCCTTGGTTCGTCGCCACCCAGACCACTGATCGAGAAGCTAAAATACGATTGATCCCGACTTTAGTGACGTATTTTTCGGCAGGGGGAATCAGCCACTGTTTGGTCTTGCTGTCGATGGCATAAATACCATCTTCCGCACCGAACCACACCTCATCCTGCCAAACTGAAACGGCGTACACTGGGCGGTCAAAAGGACCTTCATTCCCTTTATAATAACCACCGGAATCCAAGAGTTTGTCATAAACATATATGCCGAATTCTGTGGCTAACCAAAGCAAATTTTCCTGGACAGCAAGATCGTATACATTGACCAGTCGCAAACTGGGAAATTGAATCGTCCGAAAATTCAGCGAATCACCCGTCAATGCTTCGAGTCCCAGACGCGACACGCCGCCCGCTGTTGCGATCCAGATGTCATTATGATCCATGACGACTTGATGGACTTGATCATTGGCCAGCCGATTGGCGACAGTGTAGGTTCGCCAGTGATTTTTATGTTTGTCAAAAACAGTCAACCCTGCGCTGGTTCCGAATAAAACAAAGCGTTCATCCGCCGCTATTGATGTTATTTCAGCATTGTCAAATCCATAAATTAAATGCGGTTCATAATAAGACGCCCATCCGGACTTTTCATCCCATCCCGTGGCACCCTCCGCTTCATTGCCTGATTGTACTCCCCCACACCAAAATATGTCCTCATCTTCAGCAATGGCATCGACCGCCTCACTCCACAGACCGTACGGAATCATTTCCATTCGGTAGGTATTCAAATCACCTACCCCTATCCCCAAACCCCAAGTCGCGATCCAAAGGTTATTGCAGCCATCGCGCAGCCAATCGGTGATCTGCCAATGACGAAAGTCCAGATCATCAATATATCGCCGATGCTCATTAAAAAGATAACCGCCATCCATAAAAAAATAGGGCAGTGTGCCGGAACTCGGGGCTAAATCTCCGTGCCATTCAATAAAACGATCATCAAAATGAGCATCTATTTCGGAGAAATTAATTGCTGTATTTGAAGAAGCAAACCAGCGATTTTCGGCTGTGACAAAAAACACCTGATAGTTTTCACCGATGCCGAACGAAGTAATCCTATCCCGCTGGAGATTCATTTCATCATAATATAAATTGAACCACCTCTCGTTCGCCGGTTCCTGATAGCTGACTCCCACATCGGACACCGCCCATAAATAGCCGCTGTTTTTGTCTTTTGCGACCAATAAAATATCATCGCTGGCCAGTCCGTTGCTTTTTGTCCACGGGAAATCCCAACGATGGTTAAACATATTGATCCGCGTGATGCCGCCGGTGGTGGCAAAATAGACGTAAGGTTCCCCAATGTCAATATGACGAACAAATCGATTCACGCCATAAGTAATCCAATCCCCGGTTTTATAAGCACGATTTGTTTCATAAACTCGGTTTTTTTCAGCAGAAAAAGAGCTGGAAACAATAAGCACCCCGTAAATACAACAATGTATCAGAATAGACATAAATTGAATACAGGGTTTCATAGGCTATTTTATCCCATACCTTTTGAGTTTTTTGTGAAGATTGGCTCGGTCAGTTTGTAATGCCTGTGCAATATGACTGATATTCCCTTGATGCCGGTGAAAAGCCGACAACAAAACCTGCTTTTCAAAATCACTGCATTGCTGTTTTAACGATTGGTCATTCTTGATGGTTCCCGAGGCTGTTGAAACAATTTGAATCTCAGAGGAGATGCCGGCGACTTGATCAATATCTGCAGCTTCTATCTCATCTTGGGGGATCAAAATACACAAGCGATCGCAGATATTTCGCAATTCTCGAACATTGCCGGGCCAAGAATATTCCAGCATCTTGGCCAGAGCGCCCGGCAACAGCACCTTGGGACGTTTGCCGTTTCTAAGCGCATATGTCTTTAGAAAATGGTCCGCTAAAATGGCAACATCTTCCCGTCGCTCACACAATGGCGGAACAGTTATGGGAATGACGTTCAGACGGAAAAACAGATCATGGCGAAAGTTGCCATTCTTTATTTCTGTCTGCAGATCTTTATTGGTTGCTGAAATGATGCGCACATCAAATTTAATCGGTTTGGTACTTCCTACTGGTGTGAATTCGTTCTCCTGCAGAACGCGTAACAATTTAGCCTGCGTCTCCAGAGCCATATCTCCAATCTCATCCAGTAACAGAGTGCCGTCAGCCGCTTCTTCGATCAGCCCAATTTTGCGCTTATGAGCTCCTGTAAATGCACCCTTTTCATAACCGAACAATTCACTTTCAATGAGTTCCTTGGGCAATGCTGCACAATTAAGCTGAACAAACCTGCCGAGACGCCCGCTCTGATGATGAATATGACGGGCCACCAATTCTTTGCCCGAACCATTGGGACCATAGATGAGAATTCTACCTTCAGTGGGAGCAACTTTCGCAATCAACTCTCTTAGTTTTTGTATTTGCGGCGATTGCCCGATCATTTGCTCATCGAGATCAAAAAGGGTTTTCAGATGCGCAATTTCATTTTCAATTCGCTGCTGCTGGGCGAGCTTTTTTATTTCAAGAATCACTTTTTCAGGTTTAAGAGGTTTTTCCATAAAATCAAAGGCACCCAGCTTGGTTGCCTTGACTGCCGTAGGAATATCTGACTGGCCCGAAATCATGATCACTTTCAACAACGGTTGTTCCTTGCGCAGCTGCTCTAATGTCTCGATTCCTCCCATCACCGGCATCATGACATCGCAAAATGCAACATCAAAACTGGTGGACGATGCCTGAACAAGCGCCTCTTCACCGTTGCCGCACAGGGTGACTTGATAACCCTCCGTTTCTAAAAGCCACTTTAAGGATCCTTGAATATTCACATCATCATCGATGACTAGTATTTTCACAAACGAACTCCTTGCGCTTCTTCAGTCAGACGAAGAACGCGCCCGCTGTTTTGTCGATCACTCTTCAATTCCACCACAACACCATCGTCCGAATATTCAATGTTAAGAATTTTTGCCACCTGATAGAGCTTGGCGATTACTTTGGAGGCACTGAGTGGAAATTTGATGGAATAGATATCTTCCTGTTGATTCATTAATTCGCACACTTTACGAACCAAATCACCCAGAAAAACTCCCTGTGCAGCGGAAATAAAAACACAAGGTTCAAACGAGCGTTCCAAATCAGCTAAAAAGGAACGATCTTCAAGCAGATCAATTTTATTAAACACATGCAAAAGGGGGCGATCATCAATTGCCAGCTCATGCAGCACAGTTTTGACCGTTGCAATTTGATCTCGAAAGGCGGAATGACTGACATCAATCACATGGAGCAACAGATCAGCATCCGCTGCTTCTTCCAGAGTGCTCTTGAAAGAGGCGATGAGATGATGCGGAAGTTTGCGAATAAAACCGACTGTGTCAATGAGAAGAATCCGCTGATGGTCATCCAGAAGCAGCGATCGAATCGTCGAATCGAGAGTGGCAAATAATTGATCCTCAACCAAAACATCCGCGTTGGTCAACGCATTAAGTATGGTCGATTTGCCGACATTTGTATAGCCGACTAGTGCGGCTTTGAACAAGTCGGATCGACTCTTGCGTCGATTCGAACGCTGTTTGCCGATTTTTTCAAGCTCTCGTCCCAAAACCCTAATTCGGTTTCGAATGAGTCGACGATCAACCTCGAGTTGGGTTTCACCAGGTCCACGAACGCCAATTCCACCGATTTGCCGCGACAAATGCGTCCATTGGCGCGTCAGGCGAGGCAGGAGATAATTGAGCTGTGCCAATTCAACCTGCGTTCGAGCTTCCCGTGTTCGGGCATTTTTTGCAAATATATCGAGAATCAAGCCGCTTCTGTCTATGACCTTAATCTTGCATAAAATTTCAAGGTTTTTTGCCTGCGCCGGAGTTAAATCATCATCAAATACAATGAGATCAGCATCGAGATATTTCGCCATTTGTGCAAGTTCTTCAGCCTTGCCTCGTCCAAGCATGTAGGACGGATCAAGACGGTGACGATCTTGGACAACCCGTTCTAAAACCTCCGCTCCGGCAGTATCGGCGAGCAACTCCAGCTCGTCCAAATATTCATTCACCATGGCGCGATTTTGATCACCGTGCGCGATTCCTACAATGATGGCTCGTTCTCGAGCCTTGCTCGAAATTTCAAGCACCTGGCATTACTCCTGCTCTTTGAACATCAGCGGAAACCTCGCCTTTTTCACGGTATAACAACATTTCGATAATCAATAAAATCAGCGCCAGTCCAATGCACCATTTCCATAACTCTGTACCCTGACGCTGCGCCATGATAAAATCCGATAATTCAACATCTGCAGGAATAGGAGTCAGGGCGAACTGTTTTTTGAGCTCATCGATGGCTATTGCGGTAAAGTTGGATTCTCGAGGATCAAGAGCCACCGTCCATTGTTGAAGAACCGCTCCGTCTGCCAATAACTTGTAGATACCCGGCATATCTGTCTGCGAATAGTAAAGCCAAGCACCGTTTGCAGTCATCAGCGCGTTCAATCGATCAAATTGCCGATCCGGTCGCTCGATCTCAAACGATGAATTAATCTTTTCTTGAGGGATCTTCTGCCGCAGAATTTCACCGGCATTCATCTGCTGAGGAGAAAATACACCACCGGCGCCTGCATATCCCACCATGCCGGAAATCAAAGGCGCAAAAATCGTTCGACGGGTGATGTCGGTGAACTCGGGCTGCAAACTCGAGGTCATTACCAATATTCGTCCTGTTCCTCGTCTTTTTTCAAACAGGAAAGGATCGCCATTCGAATAACGCAGTATAACATCAATGTCATTCTGCTGCTGCAGCGAAACCGCAAAGCGGAAAACCGGCTTTGCGAATGAACTCTCCTCCTGTTCAAAAACACCCGAGAATAATGGATGAGCCAGATCCACTTCACCCAAACTGAAACCGGAAGTTCCACGGCTTAACGTTCCGATCATCTCACCAAGTTTGGGCAAGTTCAATTTGGGAGCCAGGATGCTGTTGAAAGAACGAATATTCGTATTCTCTCCCAGTATAAAGATCAGGCCGCCGCCGCGATCAACAAATTGCAAAAAGGCTTCTGCCGTCTCAGGGTCGACCTGATCCATATTGTGGCAGATCAATACATCATAAGGCATTGCCGCCTCTCGGCTCAACTCTGAGGAGGAGATCGCTGCAACCTGAAAAAACGGTCTATCCAGCTGTTCAGGCTGAAGTGCAAGCCGGATATAGGTCGCCTCTGCTGCTGACGTGCCGGCAATCCCAACTCGTATAAAATCAGGAACGCAAAAAGCCAAATCGCGACGATTATCATCCAGAAGATCATCATCTTCGATGGTAGCAAATGCCGATGAAAAACCTTCGCGTTCGAGGGTAAAGCGCATCATTTTAACGGCGGCCCCACCCGGCTGAAGCTGAAAATCGGTTTGGGCGACCATATTGTCATCGACAAAAAGTTGGAGAACCACATTATTAATGGTTTGGCTGCCGGTGTTGGCCACTGTTGCCGACATTTCAGCAATTTTACCTCGTTGCAGAATCGTGGATTTGAGCATTAGAGATTGCAGCGCCGCATTTTGATCATTTTTCGTATTTTTAATGAGAGCATAGGCAGGGATACTCGGCATATTGCCAACCGCATTACCATGGAAACCAGATTCCTGAAAATCGGCTATCAGATAGATTTCTTTATTCACGTCAGAACTTTTTCGCAGACGATGATTTGCCGCAGCTAAAACGGCAGAAAAATCAGTCATCCGATGATTGATCTTCAAAGATACAATGGCCCGCTTGAGAGCTGCCGGATCAAAAAAGTTTTGGTGCGATAACTCGGAGCTCGTATCAGTGGTTGTCAATAAAAAAACCTGATCTCCAGGCTGCATGACATCGGCGATTTGCTCGGCAGATGATTTGGCGGAATCAAAGAGGGTGTTCCCCGCCTCCACCCTGTTCATGCTGATGGAATTATCGATAATGACAGCGATGGTTGATTTGGCATCCGATACAAATGGTTTATTCAGCCGTCCTTTCAGAGTTGGTCGAGCAAAGGCCAGCACCAGCAATAGGATGATGCATGTACGTAAAATCAGCAATAAAAGTTGACGCAGACGCAACCGGCGATTTTGCTGATTCTCCAACTGCTTGAGAAACAAAAGTGAGCTGAAGGGGATAATTCGGGATTTGGTACGAGTCAACAAATGGATCAGCAGTGGTAGGACTGCAGCAAAAAGACCGAAAAGTGTGAGAGGATTAAGAAAATTCAAGGTGGCTGATCACTCAATTTGGATAAAGTATATCTTCAATTAATTCACACCAGACATGAACAATCGTGATGTGAACTTCCTGAATTCTTTGTGAACTAGCTGAGGGAACGACAATGACTTCATCCGCCAGTGTTGCCAGGCGACCACCACCTTTTCCCAACAAGGCGATCGTTTTCATCTGCATTTGCAAGGCAGATTTAAGGGCGCGAATGACATTTTCCGAATTGCCGCTGGTGCTCAGAGCAATGAGAATATCTCCGGGTTTTCCCAAACCTTCAACTTGTCGCTTGAACACATTGTCGAACGAATAGTCATTAGCCACAGCGGTTAGGATAGAAGTATCGGTTGTGAGCGCAATCGCCGGAATTGCACCGCGTTCCCTTGCCAACCGCCCAATCAACTCGGCGGCAAAGTGCTGCGCGTCGGCTGCGCTGCCGCCGTTGCCGCAGATTAATAATTTTCCGCCATGAGCAACTGCATCGGCCATCATTTGCGCCATTCGCCCAATTGAGTCGCTCAATTCTTCTGCGACTCGCAACTTTAAGGCAGCGCTTTCTGTAAATTGACTCTTTATTTTCTCAAGCGGCAACACTTTGTCTACCGGCGGAAAAAAAATCTGACTTTGTCGCGAAACGATTTTTGTGATGTCTCATAGGTATAGATCGGTTGAAAGTAACCAAGTTCAATATCCTGACCTTTTATCACCTTCTGCGGATTATCTATAAACAGCAAATTGGCACGCTCGGTTCCCCAATTCTCGGCCACATATTCAAAAGCCCGGCGCAATTTTAATTTTCTCCGATCGATGTCGTGAGCGTCCGAGGCAACAATCTGCACCAAATTCGCTTCCATCAACTGTACCGCGATATTCTTGACCTGACTTCCAAAAAGTCCAAGCAAGCTCCCCGCAGTAACCTGCAGCAATGCTCCTTTTTGCACAAATTCATACGCTTTATTGGGTTGGAGGATAATACCTCCATTTCGCTCCGGATGGGCGATGATGGGCGTATGTTCTTTGGCAAAAAGATCGAAAAAATGTTGAGCAACAAATGTCGGGATTAAGCTCATCGGGAACTCGATGAGAAAATAACGCCCATTTTGAGCCAAGGTGGTGATTTTTCGACTGAAATCGAAACTGGGCTGCACGTACAGTTCGCAACCGAGGTGCAATTTAATACGAATCCCGGCTTTCTCTGCCTTCTGCTTCAGCAATTCAAACTGGTCGATCAGTTTGTCCTCCTCAGCCAGTTCCTTGCCGGAAATCACATGGGGGGTACAGACCAGTTCTGCGATACCGTCCTGTTCTGCTTCCCGCAACATCTGCAGTGACATCTGCCAATCTTCTGCACCATCATCAACAAAAGGGATTACATGGTTATGAGTATCTATAAAATTCATTTCATTAGCTTCTTTTCCGTCTATCATGACCTATTTATATCAACAGCATCACCGACTCTTTGACGGCTGAACTCAAGATTCTTTGACATGAATCGCATCGGCAAAGGCCTTAACCAGTGCCGGATTTGGATCTTTTTCAATAATTGTGCCAGTAACGACAAAATTAGCACCAGCCATTACCTTTTCTCGGGCTTCATCGGGTGTTCGGATTCCGCCGCCGCAGATCACAGGGATCGTGGTATAGCGCCGCACCGCGGCTATGACTTGACTGGGAACCGAGTTTTTAGCACCGCTGCCGGCTTCAAGGTAAACACATTGCATACCCAAATACTGGGCAGCCAAAGCGTGAGCAGCAGCGATATCGGGTTTTTCCCAGGGAATCGGTCGAGTATCGCTCATGAATAGTGCTGAAGTCACTGTCCCGGACTCTATAAACATATAACCCGTCGAGATCGGCTCCAGATTGATAGATTTAATAATGGGTGCAGCAACAACCTGGCCACCGATAAGAGATTCGGGATTTCGTCCGCTGATGAGAGATAAAAACAAGATCGCGTCGGCTTGACGTGAAATTTGTTTGGTGCTGCCGGGGAAAATAATGACAGGCAAACTACATGCTTTTTTGATGGCTTTGATCGTATCATCAAAAACATTAGCCAATAATAGACTCCCGCCGATTAATAAAGCATCCACCCCAGCAGACTCACAAGTTTTGGCAAGTTTGGCTGCGTGCTGGATATCCTGTTTATCAGGATCGATTAACACAAAGTATCCGGCGCCGCGTTTTTCCCGGATCGCTAAGAGAGTATCAAATACCTTCACGAATCAACTGTTTCCTTTCGGGTTAAGTGAGTGTCGCTGATGAAGATAATTGTAGTATTATTTGATCAACATGCGAGAGCGCAACAGCAAGTTTGCCGACCTCCTTGATGCCGGCAAGAGCCATGTGCGGACTCCCGCCGCCGCTTCCGCCGGCGTAACCGGCTACCTGTTTCACAATATCACCGGCACGCAATCCCCGCTCATCAATCAGATCTTTGGTGACCATACAAACCAACGATCCTTTTCCCTGAACGGAAGCCGCCAGCACCGCAATTCCCGATCCCATCTTCTCCCTCAACAAGTCACCATATTGTCTCAGCTCATCGACAGACTTGGCTTCTACTTGAGAAACAATAACCGCAATATTGGCAACCTGCCGAACTGTTTTCATCAAATCGCCGATCACGTCCTGGGAGTTGATTT
>RPQV01000095.1 GCA_003818595.1 Calditrichota bacterium | reverse complement strand
TGCTTCGAATTCTCTGTGTCATAGCCGATTTGTACCAGCGGAATCTTCGCAGTCTGGAACAAATGGCAGGCGTCATCCAGAAAAGGTGCGTCGGTATTGACGATGACGCCGCTGGGTTTTCGCTGAATAATCCGATTCAGCTGTTCAAATGCGGGCTCGATTCGAATGAATTCAACATGGAGCGTCAAATACTGATCGTCGAACACCTGTTGAAGGCCGCTGAGCTGTTCCAGAATATTCTGTGTCTTTCCCGATGCCTCGATGCGCGGCAGATCGATTATATAATAAAAAGGTCGTCTGGCATATTTGGGGAGATATTCGTTTTCCTCGAGCAGCGTGAGTATTTTATTGAGGACTTGCTCCGAAGCTCTGCCCTTGCCGTTCAATACCTGTGATACCATGGCCGGAGAGACATTCGCTATTTTGGCAATTTCAACATGTGAAACTTTTTTCTTCATAAGAAACTGATAATTGATTTTATGAGAGCACAATTAATAATAATGATAAATTAATGATTAAGAATTAATCAGGCAAATTCTTTTTATCTTTTCAATCGGGAGTGCGGTTGGGGTCCGGAAGATAGACGAGTGCGAGATCAGCCGGCGACAGTCCCTGCTACAACCGGTTGTTTTCAGTTTTTGCTATATCGAAAACGTATCTTTTCACTGCCCGTTGACAAGGTGAACCATCCTTCTTCCAGCAGCAAATCGCCATGCTCATCAGGAAAAGCCAAGTGTTTGTCCGGGATAATGGTGAACCGGCAGGTGCGGCTTGCTCCTGGAAGCAGGCTGATCTTGGTGAAATGCTTCAGCTCGCGCACCGGCCGGGTGATCGACGCCACCTCGTCCGTGACAAAGAACAGAACCGCTTCCATGCCTTCACGTTTTCCGATGTTCGTCACGGTTACCTGTGCATTGAGGGGATTATTGCCGTGGACGACCGAGTCACTCGTCGTCAAATTGGAATAGGTGAAGCGGGTATAGCTTAGACCCTCTCCAAAATTCGCCATGCACCACCGGTCTTTTCGAGCGGTGGTCTGTATGGCTTCGCTGAATTTGTGATTGTAGGGAATGATATGAGAAATGCCGAAAGGATAAGCAAAAGGCAATTTTCCCGACGGATTGATACGACCGCTTAATAATTCAGCAATGGCAGCACCTCCCTCATAGCCCGGCAATCCCGCCCAAATAAAAGCCTCAACGTCGTCAAAGAGATCGGCTATGATCCGCGGCCTTCCCGCATTCATAATTAAAACGACCGGCACGTCTGAGGCAACCGCATGGCTGATCTCCGCAAGCTGATCTGCCGGTAATGTCAAATCGGAAATCGATCCTTCAGTCTCAGCATAAGGCTTCTCACCGGCAACATAGATGATTACATCCGCCTGCTTGAATTTTTCTGCTGTTGCAGTTTCCACCGTTGTTACCTGGGAATTGGGGAATTCAATCCTGATCGACTGGTAGATTGATTTAACGTATTTGGGCATATAGCTTTCACCCGATTCCTGCCAGCGCAGCGTCCATGCCCCGGGCAATGAATTGATGCTTTTTGCATTCGGGCCCGCGACGATGATTCGTCTGCATTTTGTCGGATCCAGTGGCAGAAGCTCGCCACTGTTTTTCAGGAGGACGAGCGATTGCCGTGCGGCATCTCGGGCTTTGGCGACAGAGGAGGCTGTTCGTATGTTCTGCAGCTTGGTAATAAAATGATCATTCCCGTCGAATAATCCCAAATCGAATTTCAGCCGTAATATCCGTTGCACCGAAAGATCGATTCTTTTTTCAGTCACTCTTTTTTCCCGCACCAATTCACACACATAGCGCGCAAACAGATCATCACCGGCGGTCAACACACAATCGATGCCGGCTTGGAGGACAAGCAACGAAGCTTCTTTTTCGTTTTCAGCCACGCGATGATTGGTCACCAGCATTTTGACGTCGCCCCAGTCGCTGTTCACCACCCCGCGGAAGTTCATTTTGCCGCGCAATAGTCCGGTGACCAACTCTCGAGATGCGTGGGCCGGTATGCCGTTCACCTCGCCGCTGTTGATTTCGATGATCTTGACTCCTGCATCAATGCACGCCTGAAATGAAGGAACATAAAACTCGTAGAGTTCCTGATCCGGAATGACCGCCGGCGTTCTGTCAAATCCCGAACGAGGATCCGAATAGCCGATAAAATGTTTGGCGCAGGCCGCAACCTTGTATGGCGCGATTTCCTTGTTTTCCTGGATGCCTCTCACCATCGCACGGCCCATCGCGGAACACAATAGGAAGGATTCGCCGAATGTTTCATAAAAACGCGGCCAGCGGGGATTCCGCCCGATGTCCATAACCGGCACATAAATAAAATTGTGTCCGAGATGGGCTGTTTCCAGTGTGGTGACGTGCGCCGTATTGAAAGCATGAACGGTGTCAAAGGTGGCCGCGATGTTGATGTTATGAGGAAAGATTGTAGAATTATCGAGAAAACCGGCACCGTGTTGATGGCAGACCGCATAGATAAATGGGATATAAAGCCGGCTATGCCTACGATAAACATCCTGCAATTGCTTCATGATAGTCACCCATTTATCGGAACTGATGGCCATGTCATTGATCATAAAACCGATTCCGTATTTTTCGGCAAAAGAAATCAACTTGAGCGAATCCAGTGTCGGGAAATCAGCCGGATACTGGTTAGAATCCGCGTTGGTTTGGATGAGGTTGATGTGCAGCATCTGTCCCGCTTTTTCTTCCAGAGTCATGTGCGCGAGGATGGAATCGATCTTTGCCTCCACCATGGGATCGTCGCCCCGCTCAATTTTCATCAGATGCTCAATGTCGGTATTATCTGCGCTCCTCGAACTATTGATCTGCGGATATCCTGATGTTATCGCAAGTGCTAAAATGATCGCGGCGATGATGAGCATTTTCTGGTTTTTCATGTTGTACCTCGGTTAGTTATCAGAATGACTGTGCAGAACGGCATAGTAATCACGAGCACCGGCATTTTCCGGCATCATATCCAGATGAACCAAAATAATGACGCATACCATGTTCGATTTCATATGATCTCTACCCTTTGTTATTCTTGCCAAACCGTGGTTTTTAAAAGCAGATTGTGATAACAGGTGCGACAACACCATCGTTGTTCGCAGGCAATGGCCGCAGAAAACTCGGCACCATAACCTTCGGCAAGCACCGGGCGTCGAATGCGGGTAAAATCTTCCTGCAAATAAAACCTTTTCATTTCATGCTCTTTGCGCATCTAAATCCCACCGCAAAATCTACCCAGCTCGGTGATAATCCGTTTCTGATCAATATGATCTCCGCGAGGATAATTGTGATTGATCAACCCGCCTCTAGCCGCATATTCCCATTCTGCTTCAGTGGGCAGGCGCTTGCCTGCCCACTGAGCATATGCTTCGGCATCCGAGTAGGAAACACCGATTACAGGATAATCGGGAAACTCTTCTCCGCATCTGAACTCTGTTAAACCCCAGAATATCGGCAAACCATGATTTACAGCTTTGCAGAATTCATGATACTGTTTATTGGTTACTTCAAATTTATCTAAATAAAAAGAATCGATTACCACTTTATGCTCGGGCTGCCAATCGGTCGGATATGATGAATTTTTCCCATATTAAACTCACCTTTGGGAATCAATACCATATTGGTTATGGGCTCAGTTTGGCAAAAAATAAGAGTATGAAAAAGTGTGAGAATGATCAAAAATGTTTTCATAGCTGACCACCGTAATAAATAAAGAGAATTATGATTTTCCCCTGGCATACAAAGGAGAATTATCCGCTGTATAACATCAGGATGCCGCCATTCTATCGCTGATTGGTCTGCGGCTGTAAGATGCCTCCTTGTCCGGTTTTTCATGATTATGATAAATGTACCTCTTCAAGATGAAAAAATCAATTAAACTAATTAAACGAAAGCGGTCAAGATTTCCCCTGTTGCCCAACTTATCCGCTTGACTTTTATCGACTCAAGACCTACATTTCTCTATAGATTACCCAAAACAGGTGCATCATGGAACTTTTCTCTGTTGCAGTCGGCTTGATCGACCACTGTTTTCCCGCCATCGTGTCCACGCTTGATCAAATCGGCTTTTGCTTCCAGACAATCCCAATACATTGTTCCTCATCCAAAAGAAGGAGAAATCAGCATGAAAGCTAAAAAAGGCTACGCACTCTTGTTGGCGCTCTTTGTTCCGTGCGCTGTGATTTTTGCCCAGGAGGTCGGAGATGTCATGTGGAGTGATAATTTTGATGATGATGATCTCGTAGCGAATTATGATGTGGGTTGGTTCTCTTACGGCGAGTCGGATGGTCTGGTGGGATCAGTCGTGGAGCAGCGCGACGGCTCGCTCTATTTCGAGCAGGGATCATTTCAGATTATCGCCGTCACCTTGAGCGGAACAAACGGCGTCCCCTTTTTAGAAAAAGAAGAGAATGGCGAATGGACTGAAGGCACAAAGGAGATGTTGAGGGCCAACGATTTCAGCAGCCCCAATCAGGAGGGGGTCTTTCAGGTGAATTTCAAAGCCATCACCGGCTCGTGGTTCATCGCCGCGACGCGCCTGCTCCAGGATACCGACATGACCGATTCGAATCCGCAGGAATCCCCTTCTTATCTCATCTTCATCAGTCCGCTGGAAGGCATCATCAATCTGGCCAAGACGCCGCAGGAACACCTGGCGATGCTCGATCCCAACCGCTATCAATGGCTGGCCAATCCGGCGCAATTCGCCTTTGAGATGGATGTCTTTTATTGGGTGAAATATTACTTGTTTGAGGGCATATTCAAAGTCAAGGTGTGGCAAGGCGAGGCATCCGAAGAACCGGATGCCTGGCTCATCGAAACGGAGGATCCGGAACCGCGCGTCTCCGGAGAGTATACCTATTTTGCTGTACTGAACCCCGACCCCGATGCCAAAGATGTGATGCTGATCGATAACGTGACTATGAACGAAGTGAAAGGCGGCAGCGTCGCGGTAGAGGAACGCCTCGAGACTCCGGCCACATTCGCCCTGGAACAGAATTATCCCAATCCCTTCAACCCAACGACGGAAATAAAATACAGCATCGAAAAACCGACCGAAGTTTCATTGGCTGTCTACAATCCGTCAGGTCAAATGGTACGGCAATTGGTCAGAGCGCGGCAGCAGGCCGGTGAGTATCACGTTGTCTGGAACGGCACGAGCGCCGACGGGTCGAGTCAGCCGAGCGGCATCTATTACGCCAGGCTCATCAGCGACAGCGGATCTCAAACCATCAAAATGGTACTGATCAGATAATGTCTCTTCATTTTTCCGCTATGGTTACAGCCCACCCGTCTGGAGGAGGGCATCCGGACGGGTGATTGTTTCAGCAATCCTTCCCTCCATCATTCTCTCGATAAAAGGTGAGAACGTTTGGCGGGAAGTATTGCGTCGCAATGACCTGGGTGGGATAGATGTCCAGACGAGTGACAGTATATTCCTCGTTTTGCCGCTAGAGTCAAGTGTTTAGTGCGGACAACAAAATCAGCGGGGGGAGTTCGTATCGTGAGTTTTAATATAATCGCTTAAAATATCGTTTATTTTTGTTTGCCAGCCTTTGCCTTGAACTTTAAAATAGTCGACAACATCCGGATTGAGTCGAAGGGAGACAGGTATTTTTAAGGGATCCTTTTGAGGTCCGCGAACTCGTTTGGGGATTTGTGGATGGCTTTCTTTTACAGGCTGCATTTTAGACAAAAATTCCTTTGACAGGGGGGGAGAATCGACCGCATCCCAATCCGCCTTACTGATTTTGGGAGGTTTGTTTTTCATAATAGAATCTTTCCCTTTTATTTGCTTTACGTAAACTGATTATGCGGATGCTGGGAGTACGAATGGCATATACCATGATATACAGATCGTTTTCAATGTACCCCATGGCCACCCAACGCTCTTCACCATAATCATGGCGGCTATCAATCGTCTCTATCGCTGTATTCCATTCGAATTGCAATGCTTTGTGAAAATCAACCTTGTGGCGTTCAAGGTTGGCCAGTCGTTTATTTTCATCCCACTCGTAATGCATTCATGTAAGTATAACCATTTATAATTTGAAAAGCAATATTATTGTATATACAAAAAAATATGTGTACCTATGATTATCCGACTCGCCTGAAGGTGACTTGTTTGTTGCTTGCGGTATTTACCCGTTTCTTTTATTTAATGACAACCAGCTGTTTTATGCCTGATAAATGTACAGATACCAGACTCACACAAAGAGGCTGCAGAGCATTGTCGAGTCTCATTTTTCAAAACATTCTCCTTTCAAAGCGAAATACAGGATAGTTCTGCAAAGAAGTGAAAATACAAAGAAAACAATAAAAATGAATCTTTGCTCTCAATCATGTTCAACCGACAGGCAAAGCAGCCCACTTTATCATATTAAGAGCCTTTCAACCCCAATCAATCAACGCTCCTTTGTCATTTCGACAAGCGCAGCGATGAGAAAGCTTGTCTGCTGCAGAAAAGATGTTCTGTTTTCACCCACTCAGGCAGGCCTGGATACTATCGATCATCGATTAGGTAAAGGCCTTGGCGCAAATTGAAATCGTGCTTGCGGGCGACTCTTCCCATACTGAAACTGCAGCTCCGATAGATGGGAGAGCTGATGAAAGTTTCGGCAATTTCCGCTTGATTTAATTTGTTTAGCCCAGTAGACTGGTATATGAAAGGGCTCTCACTTTAATGTGCTGTGGGAGGAAATGATGTCATCGGCAAAATGGTCATTGGTTTTATTCATCCTCGGCTGCTTTTTCCAGGGTTGCAGCAAAAATCCGAATGATGAGCCGAAGAATAGTGCTCCGATCGCCTCTTTTTTCGCGACGCCGGAAATTGGCGACACCTCGACCGATTTTCAGTTCGATGCTTCAGGCTGCTCGGATACACAGGATCCTGTTTCGGCGCTGCAGGTACGCTGGGATTGGGAGAACGATGGCGGCTGGGATACGGATTTTGCCGCCGACAAAATTGTGACTCACCGCTACAATGTCGCCGATACCTGGACTGTTAATCTGGAGGTGAAGGATAGCGGCGGATTGACCGGCTCAGCCACGCGGCAGGTGACGGTTAACAATTACGCTGGCGCGATCGAACTGCAGTGGGTGGCGATTGCCGGGGGCACGTTTGACATGGGCGACACGTTCGGCGACGGCCAGGGATGGGAACTTCCAGTGCACGAGGTTGCGCTCGACTCTTTTCAGATCAGCAAATATGAGGTGACCAACGCCCAATATGCCAAATTCCTCAACGAGTACGGCAGCGATCAGGTCAAGGCCGGAGAATTTGCCGGAGAAACCATGATATTTGAATATAGTAGGGGAGTGGAGAAATCCGACGAAACCTGGCGGCCGGCGCCGGGGTATGACAACTATCCGGTTATTTTTGTAACCTGGTATGGCGCTTTTGAATTCTGTAGCTTTTACGGATTTCGCCTGCCGACCGAGGCGGAATGGGAGTACGTCGCACGCGGCGGTAGCATGTCCAATGGATACAAATACAGCGGCGGCGACAATCCGGACGCCGTTGCATGGTATGACGCCAATTCCGACAAGCAAACGCATCATGTGGGAACCAAAGCAGCCAATGAAGTGCAGGTGTACGACATGAGCGGCAATGTTTGGGAATGGTGTCGGGACTGGTTTTCAAACGCCGGCTATATTTCTTGGCCTCCCAGCAATCCGCAGGGGCCTGAGTTTGGCAATTTTCGTGTTCTTCGCGGCGGCTCGAATCAGATCGACGAAAAATTCCTTCGCGTCTGCTGTCGTGGCTCCAATTATCCGACCTATTTCCACAACACTTTCGGATTTCGCTGTGCGCGTTAGCCTTCTTTCGTCTGCAAAATGAAAAACTATTGCTTATCTCCTGCAAAATTTGTATGGTAATATCATCACCTTTTCGAACACGACTTGTCAAACCTTTATAACAAACGCAGGAGAGATCTCATGGGAATCCCACCGTTTGAATTCAGCACCCAGCAAAATTCGACGTTCGGCAGCCTCGCCGGCAAGATGAAACTGGTCTCCATATTTTTCATCGTCATCGGTGTGCTCAGCGCCATGTCCAATTGGGTGCAGGGGAGTATTGTGGCGGGAGTGATTAATGCGGCGGTGTTCATTTTTATCGGCATCTGGACGCTGGACGCTGGGCGCGCGTTCCGCCGAATCGTCGATACTCAAGGCAGCGACATCTCTCATTTGATGAGCGCTCTGGTCAATCTCAAACGTCTCTACACACTGCAGTTTTGGCTGTTGATCATCACGATGATCGCGGTGCTCGTTTTGATCGGTTTCCTGCTGGGCGGATCCATGGGCGCCCGTCTTCAGGATTTCGGCTCCAGTTCGTAGCGAGCATCGAGTCATGAAAACATCAATCATTCCTTCGCTTCTCTTTCTCCTGCTGAGCGGATTTTTTGCCTGCAGTGAAAAATCGAATCCGGTCGTTGAAAATCCTGATGACTCGGCCAAAGGATTCTATACCCTCGGATCATCCTTGATGGTTAATGCATGTGAATGGGAACTGCGCGGCGCCAATATGATGAGCGCCTTTGGCACGCCGGATTACACTGAGGCGGAGGCTTTCGGCATGGATATCGCGCGCGAATGCATTGACATGAAATGCACCGGCGATGAAAAGCTGCGGCAAATCGTGTCGGCGGCGCGTGCTCGCGGATTTGTGGTCATCCTGACGGCATTCTGGTGGGATAATGACGCCTTTCCCAGCGGCAACACCCCTTATCCCGATTGCCAATTGCTGGGCGCCGTGCCGTCAAAAGATGCCCGATTTTCCGGCGTGCAGGCTCGTTGGCGACAAATCGCCAGACTCTTTAAAAACCAGAGCGATGTCTGGTTCGGACTGTGGAACGAGCCGTATGATTGGCAGAAGAGCAAAACCGCTTCCAGCGATCAGTGGCTCGCCGATGCGGCGGCGCTGGTGGATAATATCCGTTCGACCGGCGCGGAAAACATTGTGGTTTTATGCGGCACCGCCATGGGGCAAGGTCACGAACCATTCCTCGAAAAGGGCGGCGAGCTGCTGCAGGGACGCAAAAATATTGTTTTTGACATTCACGCCTATCAAACCTATTGGAATGTCTCGTCAACTGAAATAAAATCGCGACTCGATGCGCTCAAATCATCGGGGATTGCGCCGGTCATTGTCGGAGAATTCGCCGCCAACGGCGATCAGCCCTACCAGGCCGTCATGGATGCCTGCCGGGGGACGCGCACGACTCTGCTCGCCTGGCTCTGGGGTCAATACAAGGAGCCGTTCCTCAGCCGCTTTCGCTCCTATTGTCGCGAAGGCCGTAATCCGGATTGCACTCCATAACAGTTTGATTGAGGAAAACGAAT
>RPQV01000094.1 GCA_003818595.1 Calditrichota bacterium | reverse complement strand
TAATGATTTATCCGGAATGATCAGATCCGGATCGATCTCCATCTTGGTGCCCAAGCCATCGCAGGTGGGACAGGCGCCATAAGGTGTGTTGAACGAAAACATGCGCGGCGCCGGTTCTTCAAAAGAGATACCGCAATCGATGCAGGCAAAGTTTTCGCTGAACAGGAGTTCGCGCTCATTGACCACATCCACCAAAAGTATGCCGGCGGCCAGCTTGAGCGCCGTTTCCACCGAATCGGTCAATCGGGACTGAACTTCAGAGTTGACGACCAGTCGATCGACCACAATCTCGATATTGTGCTTTTTTTGTTTGTCGAGCAGGATTTCATTTTCGAGTTCATGCGTCTCTCCATCAACGCGGATGCGAACATAACCATCTCGTTTGGCTTCAACAAAAACTTCTTTATATTCCCCCTTACGCCCGCGGACAATCGGTGCCAGAATCTGAATGCGCGTCCCTTCCGCAAGCTTGAGGATATTGTCCACAATTTGCTGCACCGTCTGACGTTCGATTTTCTTGCCGCAATTGTAACAATAAGGGATACCGATCCGACTGAACAAAAGCCGCAAATAATCATATATTTCGGTGACAGTGCCCACCGTTGAGCGCGGATTTTTCGCCGTAGTTCGTTGCTCGATTGAAATGGCAGGAGAGAGACCTTCTATATAATCGACGTCCGGTTTTTCCATCAGGCCGAGAAACTGACGGGCATAGGCCGAGAGCGATTCGACATAGCGCCGTTGTCCTTCCGCATAGATGGTATCAAATGCGAGAGATGATTTTCCCGAGCCCGATAATCCGGTGATGACCACCAGCTTGTTTCGGGGGATCTCTATGTTGATGTTTTTTAGATTGTGCTCCCGCGCCCCTTTGATGATGATTTTCTCTGACATGGCTCAATATGGTTTGTAAGTGATATCGTGATATTAAGGCAGAAAATGATAAAGTATAACCATATAATATATAAATCATTCCCGAGAAAGAGAAATAAAAGTTGGATGGATTTGGTCATTACGGACGCAGGAATTTGAGGTCGAAGGTCAGGAAGATACTCTTCTAATTGCAAAAAGTGTTTTTATTTGCCATAACAAATAGTAAATTTATCGGATAAAGAGGAATGTCTCTGACTTGGAAAAGGAACTCGTTATGATGAAACCCGCGATCACCTATTTGATAGGACTGTTGACCATGCTCTCATGCACTACATCTCAAAATCCCTTGCTCGTCGAATGGAACACACCATTCGGCGTCCCGCCGTTTGATCAGATCACCGAAAGCCATTTCATGCCGGCATTCCAGGCTGCGATTAAGGAACATGACCGCGAAATTGAAAGCATCACCCGCAATGCCGATCCGGCCGGTTTTGAAAAGAGTGTCGCGGCTTTGGATTACAGCGGCAAAAAACTGCAGCGAATCAATCTTTTGTTTAATAATCTCCAATCGGCGCATACCAATGCCAAACTTCAGGATCTTGCCAGGGAATTGGCGCCGATTCTCAGCAAGCACGACGACGACATCATGTTGAATGCCGAGCTGTTTGCCCGCATTAAGCATGTTTATGATCACCAGGCCGAACGACAATTCACGCCGGAGCAGCAGCGGCTGCTGGAAAAAACCTTCAACTCCTTTGTGCGCAACGGCGCCAATCTGACCGCCGAACAAAAAGAGGAACTGCGGACGATCAATGAAAAACTGGCTCTCTTATCACTCAAGTTTGGTGATAATGTTTTAGCCGAAACCAACGATTTCAAGTTGATCATCAGCGATCCCGTAGAGCTCGAAGGTCTGCCGCAATGGCTGATAGAACAGGCCGCAGACGATGCTCAGACCGCCGGACAACCGGGAAAGTGGGCGTTTACCCTGCACAAATCCAGTTGGATCCCGTTTCTGCAATATTCACCCAGACGCGACCTGCGGGGAAAGCTGTACAAGGCATGGATGCATCTCGGGGACAACAATAATGATTTCGATAATAAACAGATTTTGGCAGAGATCGCCTCTCTGCGGCTGAGACGCGCCAATCTTCTCGGCTTTGCCACCCACGCAGATTATGTGTTGGAAGTCAATATGGCCAAAACACCTGCCCAGGTCTATGCGCTTTTGCATGAGTTGTGGACGCCTGCGCTTCAACGGGCACGGATGGAACTGGGCGACATCAAGGCTGAAATCCGGGAACTGGGCGACAAGGTGCAACCCGCTTCCTGGGATTGGTGGTACTATGCCGAGAAACTGCGGCAAAAGAAATTTGATTTGAGCGATGATGTGCTCAAACCCTATTTTAAATTGGATAATGTCGTGCAGGGATTGTTCGGCGTCGCCCGGAATTTGTATGGTCTGCAATTCGTGCCGCTCACTGATTTACCAGTCTACCAGAATGATGTCATCGCCTATGAGGTCAAAGAGGCGGACGGCGCCCATGTCTGCGTGTTGTATATGGATTTTTTCCCGCGGCCCAGCAAGCGCAGCGGTGCGTGGATGACCAAGTACCGCGGGCAATATCGTGAGAACGACGCTAAAATCACCCCGATCATCTCGATCGTGATGAATTTTTCCAAACCGACGGCAGATACACCATCCCTGCTGACGCTTGATGAAGTGTTGACCCTCTTCCATGAATTCGGTCACGCCCTGCACGGCATGCTGTCAGATTGTACCTATCCGAAACTTGCCGGCACCAGTGTCGCACGCGATTTTGTCGAATTGCCTTCGCAGATCATGGAAAAATGGGCTTTGACGCCTGAGGTTCTAAAAACCTACGCGGTTCATTATCAGACCAATACGCCGATCCCCGACGATTTGATCGAGAAAATTAATAAAAGCAATCAGTTCAATCAGGGATTCATCACCGTCGAATATCTGGCGGCGGCTTTGCTCGACATGAATTATCATGTCCGGACCGATACCGCCTTGATTGCTGATGTGAATACTTTTGAAGCGAATGTCATGTCGGGGATCGGATTGATTCCGGAAATTATCCCCCGATACCGCAGCACCTATTTTCAGCACATCTTCAGCGGCGGTTATTCCGCGGGATATTACAGCTACATTTGGGCGGAGGTGTTGGATGCCGATGCGTTTGAGGCGTTCAAAGAAACGAGTCTGTTCGATCCGGAAACCGCGATCTCATTCCGCAGGAATATTCTCGAACGCGGCGACACGGAAGATCCGATGGTGCTTTACCACCGATTCCGCGGCCGAGACCCTGAAATTACTCCGTTGTTGAAAGACCGCGGATTAATTTGAGGCGATACGCTTTGATGATTGCCCCAGGCTTCATCAGCCGGGGCGATCAGCAAAGCGATTTGAAGCGATGACTTAGAACGCGAATCCCAGGGAATAGCAGGAATAGTGATCAAAGTATTCGGTGTCCTGGAAGGCATAGTCCAATTTTAAGATGATGTTGTTCAAAAGATGCATGTGAACACCGCCTCCCAATGTCAGTCCATAGGGTGAATCATTCATGAACAGACCGTGCCAGCCGCTGCGCAGGAAAAAGGAACCGAATTCAACGATCTTCAGCTGATATTCCATGCCGAGATTGACCGATTCGCTGTTGTTATTGGGGTGAAGAGCATCGATCGCCAGCGTCAATTTTTGTGATTTGGTCAGCAGCGGCGTCAGCGAAGCGCCCAGTCTGAAAATAATCGGCAGGTCCCAGCTCTGCAGACGAAATTGGCCTTCCACATCTTTGTAATTGCCCTGCTCGTTCGGTAGAATATCGATTGGCCGCAACAGTTCCATGCCCTCATAGCGCATACGAGTACCATAATTACTGATGCTCATCCCAATGGTCAGTCCATTGGATATATCCCCATCAGGTGAAAAGAAGGGAGTATTGACCATTACGCCCAAATCCATCGCCAAAGCTTGTGCTTTCAGGCGACTGATTTTAGACTCGATCATTTTGCCGGAGGCGCCGAAAGCGAACCATTGTGCTAATTTTCTGGCATAAGAAAGGCTGATGGAGTAATCCATGGCGCCGTAATTTTCTCCGGTTCCTTCCTGCATGTCCATCGTTGTGATCTCGGTGCTGCCAAAATCCATATTTGAAAAAGAGAGTGCAAAAGTGCCGATATTCGGCATAGCGAATGCGGCACCTGCAAAGGTCGTTTTGATGCCGGCAATCCATGGCCGGTGCATGAAAAGTACTTCATTTGAATTCATAAATGCCAAGCCTGAGGGATTCCAATAAATTGAGGATAAATCGCGAGTCAAACTGACGTACGCTTCTCCCATGGCATTGCCTGCGGCGCCGACACCCATTTCCAAAAATGATCCGGAAGTGGTTCCGACGCGAAATGGTTTTTCCTGTGCGAACAGGCTGACGCCAAACAGGAAAATCAATAAAAATATGAATAATTGTCTCATATTATACTCCTTGAAAGCGCTCAAAACTCTTATTTAATCACAGCAAATTTACCGATTTTTTCTTTGCCGGTTACGTTGCTTTTGACTTGATAGACATACATTCCTGCCGCCACTTCCAGGTCTTCCTTGGAGAGCATATCCCAATGCGCAACGCCGTCATCCGCTTCATTATCGACTTGAATTTCGTCGACCAACAACCCTGTGGGCGTGAAGATACGAATGATACAATCCGCCGGGATGTGGGTAAACATGAGTCGACGTTGCTGATTCAAGTAGGGATTGGCGATAGCGGATTCCATGGAGTTTGTGGCAATATAGGGATTGGGCACTACTTTGATTCTGTCCATCATACGATCGAGCGATTCGGCATTGACCGAGTTTTCCGGTAGAACCGTAAACACGAATGAATCAGATTGAGAAGGAGGACGGATAAATTTAATCCGATACAGGTCTCCTGCCGTTGGCAGTTCAGCTTCGCTGTTTACGTCCCAAAAGTTGATCGCGAAAACCGTTCCGGCAAATCGCAGAACGCGTCCTTTGACCAGATGTCCTACGAGAATCACATCCTCCTGCCAGTCATAAACGCCGTTGCCGTTCACGTCGTGCACAATTTGATCGAGGCGTTCATATTGGCCGGTAGAATCTATCGAGTTTTTATTAATCACATAAAAGTTATACTGGTGGTTCAGGAGGAGGTCGGTTTTGCGGACGGATACATAATCCTGATCGCGAACCCCGGTGCCATTTGACCGAGTTCCGGTTACGGCAATCGTATCGGTGAATATGATGTCATAGTCCCAGGGGAAAAACGATGCCAGGGTGCCCACTTTAATATTCATGGCTGAATTTCCCGTGACCCATCCGCTATTGGTTATATCCAAATAGGACGTGTCTGTCAACGATGGCGGTAAATTGAGCGTCAGTTGGATGCCGTCAAATACATCTGTCTGAATTTCTTCGGCATTAAAGGCATAATAATCGAAAACCTCGGCATCCTCCCACAGGTTTTTATGATGAATGATATTGCTTTGCGGATATTGATCTTTGGTCTCTGAATATACCAAACGATTTTGATCGCTTTCGTCATTCACAAACAATTGGTTGCTGATCATCTGCATATCCATTGGATGACGAGCCGTGACCGAGTTGGTCAAATGGGCTTTGACATCAGCCCCGAAAGTCACGCGGTAGGTATGATTCGGTTTGATTTGTTTCGTGACTGCGATTTCAGGTACTATCGCACCTCTGGTCAGCAGCGGAGATGACCTCTGTTGATCAACAGCAATATTGGGCGGTGCGTAACCTGCCGCTTTGACGCCGGGGACGACCGCTTGAACATTGGTACCCATGCGAATGATCTGTTCCGATTCATTCAATTCAACCACAATATTGTTTTCAGTCGGGGAGATGCCGAACTGTTCAATGCCGTAATCATAGGCCACAATGGCATAATAATAGGTTTTTCCATTCAAGACACCCTTGTCGACAAAATGATGGCTTAATCCACTATCTTCACCGAGATAAAACGCTGTACCCTCATTCAAGCCGTATTCTGCGTATCCGAGGATCGAATCAATTTTATCGCATTGAAATATCGGTTTTTTAAATGCTCGATATCCCTGGGCATTGGTGATGATTTCCGCATCCTGAAAAAGCTTGTCGGTGGAACGATATAATTTATAGCCTTCGAAATCATTTTGGCGAGAGAGGAGTGGTTCGCGCGTGTACTTGTCCGCCCGATCGTCCCAGGTCAGCGTAACTTGACCGTCGCCGGGGTATGCTTTCAATGTCGGCATGACCGGCGGCTGTGAAAATCGATAGTCTCTCTCATAGATGACCTGAGCATTTTTTTTCAATTTATACAACGTCGGCGCCGAATGGTTGGCATTGTTAAGCCCCTGAAGTTCATCGTAGGAGGCGAGCATGGCAACGGAAATTCTTTCTTCACTGCCACGATAAAAGGGGAATTTTGTGGATGCAAAAAATTCCAACAAGTAATCCGATTGATCGAAATTGCTGAATGTGTTTGAAACCATCAGACTCCAGACTTTTTCATCTTTATCGTTCGAATAATTGCCGATAAACAATGAATTATCCATGATGGTCTGCGATGTCAGACCGATCTGGTCAGCTTCAGAAACATCGGTTGCTGCGAAATTCGGTTCGCAACCGACACCAAGGATATAATCAGGCCGATGATTGCATTCGCCCTCGTCGGGTCCGGAATAGTTCAAATCTCCTGGGCCGACGCCGTCCAAGCCGACATCATCGCCGCTGGACTCGCCGGGCTCAATGAACCAGGAATCGGCGATTTGATCATAATAGGCATAGGTTCCGTTTCCGTTCGCATCTACGCCGTCCGCCCAGTCCTGATCTTCGTCCCCGGCATAGTGAGGATGGAGCTCGTCGAGAGCATAATTGTAAAAGCTCAGGAAATTCTCCATGTTGGCAATACCGTCGGTCGCGCCGATGATTGGGCCGGCTTCGTTGTCCCGTTTTTCATCGATCAACCCATCTTCATCATTATCACTTTCGTCATTTGGATTGCCCGGGCTCTCAAGATAGGCCATGCCGAAGACGCCGGGGATGTTGCCCCCGCCGCCTTTGCCGGAGATATCCCACACATAGGTCAAATCAAGTTTTTTATCAAATGAGGCGGCTTCACCGTCTCCTCCGGTATCTCCGCCTACTGACGGATCAATGAAATAGCCAAAGCCGCAGGTCGGCAGATCATAATCAGAGATGTTGGCGATATTGTATTCCCAGAAAATCATGTCCCGCGCTTCGGGATTATTCCATTGATAACCGCGTACTTCTACGCGCAAGCCCAGCCCTCCCCAGGGAAAACCCTTCTGCGTGGTAATATCCGGATTAGCGTCACCAATCCTCACCCCTGGGCGGGGATAATAACGGGGGCTGTCTGTTATCAGTTTCTCTTCCGGATCTCCGCGCTGGATGATTTTTTCCATATCCTGAGCGTCGTTGGCGACAAAATAGGTCTCCATATCTGCATACATGATTCCGCGGCCGAAACGTCCATTCCATTCTCCCGGCCATTTTGTTTCATAACCGGTCGAAGGCCAAGCCACAGGCCAAGAATCCGGTTTGTTGCTCATCGCCGGAAAGTCCTGGGTCATATTGAAATAACCGGGAACGGGTGAGAAAGCCCATTCAACAGTGCGGTTCCAATTAAAATCAACCGAGTGGTTGCCGGTAATATAGTCTGCCGTTTGGATGTACACCAGCGTATCAATCTCTCCCAAATTCGCCAGACGGCTGATCTCGGAGGCTTCGGTTACGGGAATAGAGTCCTGGGTGACATACACTTCGGCGCCGATCAGTACGGCTGCAACATCGAGCAATTTTGTTCCTGAATAATCATCCGGCCACTTGGAAGCATCGGGCCGCGGCCAATCGGAAATTTGTGTGTTATTGGTGAAATACATTTTGAACCGATTTCCATTCATGAAACCAGCTCGTTCCATCGCCGGATCACCTGCAGGGTCGATCGGACCTCGATAGGGTTTACCCTGGGCAAATAAGATGATCGGCAACAACAGAACCATCATGTCCAGCAGCAGGTTCTTTTTCATACGCATTCTGGTCTCCTTTGATTAAAAGTGCAACTGCAGTCCGCATTTTATCATCCGGGGGGCGGCATACGCCGAAGGATTTTTATACTGATCATAAACGTCAGTATAATCGCTCTTGTAATTGTTTTTTTCAATGTCTGAAACTATTCTTTCATACGGTTTTCCGGTATCACCATACACCCAGCGCGCATTCAGCGCATCCAGCAAATTGTAAATATTCAGCACCAGTCGCAGGTCATAATTCTTGATGAGAGCGATCCGCCAATACCCTTTCAAGTCGAGATTAAATGTGCCCGGTTTGATGTCATTATTTTCGTAAAGATTGATGAGCGATAATTCGCTGTATCCGAGAGGCGTATAGGTGTAAGGTGTGCCGGAATTATAATATCCGGTCACGGTGGCGCCAAATTTCGATGCTGAATAGCCGGCGGTCACATTCAGTGTATGGCGCTGATCCCACGACATCGGAATATAGCGGCGAATGGGATCGCGGCTGTTGCCCGCGCGAGTGAACGTTTGCCAGGGATTGTCGGCATTCCCCTTGGTGTAGGAGAGCGTGTAATTCAATCCAACGTAAAAATCATTCAATTGGTAATTGAATTTTACTTCCAGGCCGCGGGCATTCCCGTAATCTTTGTTGGTGAACAAGCCGTATTCGATTTGATTATATGTCGATACGATCATGGTGCTGAGCAGGTTGTAAATATCCTTATAATATAACGCCATTTCAAGGCTCATGCCCTTCAGCAGCTGTTGCCAAAGACCGATTTCATAAGTCACCGTCTTTTGCGCCTCCAATTGGGCATTGCCCATGGTGATGCCATAGTCATTTGTGGGAACTCGGAATACATTGTTTTGATAGATCGCAAACATGGGCGGCATTTGGAAAAAGTGTCCATAGCTGAAACGCAAAACCGCGGCTTCACCCAACTGATAGGCGAGTCCGAAGCGAGGACTGAGCTGGTTTTGAGCAGCGGCCTTGGGGTATGTTGACATCATGCTGTCGGGCAGACTCAACTGATTCCCGGGATTGCGACGATTGGTTGGGTAAATCTGATCAGGATTAAAATAATCATATCGTAAGCCGAGATTTATCACCAGATTGTCAAATTCCATTTTGTCCTGAAGGTAGCTCGATACTTCGTAAGGATTGACTGTATATACATCCAGGGTTTCATCGGTCTTGGGAATAATTTCCAGGTCATAAAATGGATAATCGATTTTGCCGGTAGCAGGATCAATAATTTGCTGCGTTTCTTCGGCCGTGCCCTCGTATTTGTTGCGCACGTCAACTCTATCGCGATCAATTTTGTGGGCTGTCACGGCCACTCCTGATTTGAGGGCATGGAAGGTCGTAGCCTGCCAATAGGCATCCAGTTTGAGATTGACATTGGAAAAAGTATCGGTCGGTCTCCCGACTCCGGTGTCGCCTCCGGTGATGAACCCTGTCTCTCCTCTGCCATTATAATAGGGACTTACATAGCGCTCATCTAATGGATTTTCATAGAGGTAAG
>RPQV01000093.1 GCA_003818595.1 Calditrichota bacterium | reverse complement strand
GAAGCACGCGTCACTATATAGGTACGATATCGAGCTGAATCTGCAGGATTGACAATGACTGCCGCCGTTTGGTCTATGATTGGACCGGGAGTATAATTGACATCCCACATCGGCGCCGTACCAATCAGTTTCCCGTCGCGAAAGCCGATGAGCCACACCCCATGCTGAAAAACCAACGGGGAATTCTTTTTTGTTTTAGGCCACATGATGCACGGCATCGTCTGATCATGCCTTCCCAGGCGTACATCATTGGTAAGATATCCGGTTATGGCATAGGTTTCAAAAAACCTCGAACTGAAAAATTCATCATCTGCCATTAACCGGAAACAAAATAAAAACAGAATCACCAGAATGTGTCTCATTATTAGCCTCCGAGATTGTTAAATCCCAAGATTTGATACGATGGTATTGATGACCCGCTCAACAGGGATCTGTAATCGACCTTGGTAAGGTTCAGCAATTCCGTCTTCGATAACCCTGACGTTGACGCCGAGCGGCGCCCAGCGGCCCGGGTGGAGCGGACGCCTGGAGGAGTAGAGTCCGACGGCGGCTTTGCTGAGTGCTGCAGCGAGGTGCAGCGGCCCGGTGCTGCAGGCCAGCAGACCGTCGGCAGCGGCGATAAAAGCGATCAGTTGGTCAAGTTCCATTTTGCCGGTCAAATCGAAGACATGCGGGAACGGCTGCAATAATGTCGGTCCTACGACCATGCCTTCGGCTGCGCTGCCGGTGATGAACAATTTAAAACGATCGCGCGGCAGGGCGGAAATCAATCGAGCGAAATTCTCCACCCCCCACTCTTTGGCGCTGCCTTTTGACTTGGGATGAAGAATGAGGTTAAAGCGCTGAGGATCTATCAAACGCGAAAACTCGGGCGACAGCGGGGCGAGCGTGGTGAGACCATAGAGAGAGGGAATTTGATCGAGTGGATATTGAGTCTCGAAACCGAGCGGCTCAAGCAGGCGCAGATTAAGTTGCGATTCATGCAGATCGGATGTCTTGCGCGAAAAATGTGCCAGGCGATTGCAGGTCCACCAGTGATACGTACGATGACTGGTGCCGATGCGCCGGGGAATACGAGCGCGGCGGGCAGCGGCGGCGATTTCTTTGCGGGGAAAAACATGAATGATGGTGTCAACGTCATAGTCAGCAAGCCACTCTGCCTGTTCTTTGAGCGGACGATTCTTCACCTCGTCCCAATTAAGAACAACATCCACGTGCTCACAGGCGCGTACCAGCGGTTCGGTGTAACTGCGTCCCAACATGGCAATGGTGCAGTCGGGATCATGCTGCTTCAGTGCACCGGCCAGCGGCAGCGTGAGCAGCACATCGCCGATACCGTCGGTGCGGCTGATGATGAATCGTTTGGGCGATGGAAATAAATGAGATGTCATCTGTCATTCGATATTATTATCATGTACACATTACAGATTTTTGAGAAAAGATGATTTCAATTTTCAACAACAATGTTGACAGATCTTTGGGATTTAAATATTCTCACCTGCGCCGACAGCATGCCGAGGAGCATCAGGGCACAACCGAAGAGGCTGCGACTGGACAGCTTTTCCGCGAGAATGAGCCAACCGCCGAGCACGGCGAACACCGCTTCCAGACTTAGTAAAATGGCGGCGTGTGTCGGTGGTGCATTTTTTTGTCCATACACCTGCAGGCTAAAGGCAACACCGACGGACATCACCCCGCCATACAGGAGCGGCACACCGGCGCGATAAATATTTTGTCCAATGACCGGTTCAAGGAACAATGCGGCGATGAGACTGAGCAGCGCGCAAACCATAAATTGGGTGGCCGCGAGGCGGATCGTCGGGGTGCGCGGTGCAAGCCAACCAATCAAATGTACATGTCCGGTCCAGAAAAACGCACCCATAAGGACAAAGAGATCGCCCTTTTCAATCGTGAATTCGCTGGTGATGGTCAAAAAGAAGAGACCGATGACGGTGAGCAGCACAGCCAGCCAATGTTCGACATTAATGCGATGATTAAGGAACCAGCCGACAAAGGGAACCATGACCACATAAAGGCCGGTAATGAATCCCGCCTTACCGGCGCTGGTGTAGACGATGCCAATCTGCTGCAGCGAAGCGCCGGAAAATAAAATCAGTCCGAGAATAATCCCGCCAAAGCGACCCATCCATGACGACGTCTGAGGTTGCGGAGGCAGTCGCCGCGGCAAAAACGGCAACAACACCAACGTCCCCAAAGCAAAGCGCAGGGCGTTGAATAAAAACGGGCCGATATGCTGCATTCCCTGACGCTGGGCGACAAAGGCGAAACCCCAAATGGCGGCAGCGAACAGGAGCAGGAGATCAGATTTCAACGTGCGGGTCTGCATAGAGCCGATTCCTTTTCATCAGAATTTTCGCGAGACGCGTCCACCTTTGAGCGAATCAAAGATGATGTCAGCGGAGGGTTTGCCGACGATGAGCCACCGCACTTGAATTGTACCCATTCCAGGCACAGCGTCGACATTCAAGCGTTCGGGATGATATTTCTGTTCAATGCTGAGATTCAACAGCGGGTTGGTTACCAGGAATCCGGCAATCACCTGAGCCCCAGAGAGAGTGACCTGATCAGGTCGGGAAAATTGATGGCTGACCTCATGAGCCGAACGGGTGGGGATGATGCGATCGTTGGCAATGCGGACATCCACTTGATACAGGCCGCCGGAAAGCGGCTGCACCATCACCGTATCGATGCGCACCTGCGGCAATTGATCGGCATGATAAAGAGTGAACGCCATATTCCGATGACACATCTCTTCGAGCATAAAAGAAGGCGCGGTGCGCGTCCATGATTTTTTGATTCCGCCAATCTCGATTTCGCCGAACTGTGGATGGGTGAATTTTTTCCAATCAACCACGCCTTCGCCAAACAGCAACAGTTCATCAAAACGATACAGTTCCTTTTGTGCATCTTTCCAGCTCTGTCCTTCTGCTGTTTTGCGGTTATAGTCAAAAGATGTCCACAATTCGTTCGTAAAAGTAAAAATTCCGCGACCGCCATAGAACCAATCCAGTTCACCGCCATACACCGCATAGAGATCTCGGAAGAGGATCATGTACTTGTAGCCGGGCAACATCTCTTCACCGCGTTTACCGATAACATCATAGACGTCGGCGTCATCCGCCACATAAACAGAATCGTCAGCTCTGCCCGGACCGCGCAGGATCATTCCGCCATTGTTGTGGTAACTTTGAGCACCGGCGATATTCGGATGAGACAGAACAAATTCGGCGACCGCGCGATTTTCCGGAATGGAGAAAGGATAAGCATCCGCTCCGTCCTGAATATAATTCGGCTGCCAGTTCCAGCCCCAATTGCGGTTGGGATCGTAATAACCAGGACCATCTTCATTGACTTGACCATCGCCATCGTTATCAATTCCTTCATAGCCGATCAACTCAAAGTCACCCTTTTCATCCGCTCGAGCGAGCACCATATTTCGCTGGTCATCGGCGTCAGATTTCCATCGGCCATTGGGATGTCTACGACGCATCAACACCAGATGGCCGTCGCCATCCAGATCGTCGGGCGGATCTTCGTCAAACAGACCGTCTCCATCATCATCGCGCGGCAGCATGCCGGAACGAGGTGAATGGGGTGAATTCACCTGATGAATAAAATTATCGCGCGCATCGGGATTAATGGTCGGCACAATATAAAAGGTTACGCGATTGAGCAAATCGGTAATCCAATCAATGTGACCATAACTTTCTGCCAAATACCAGGCCGTATAAAGGGCGACCTCGCTGCCTTGGATTTCGTTGGAGTGAATGTTGCCATCAATATAGAATCCCGGTTTCCGTTCGACCTCGCCATGATCAAAGCTGCTGCACGTAAGCAGATAAATCTCCCTCCCCTCGACCGATTTACCGATGGAACTGAATTTGATCAGTTCGGGGAAACCAGTTGCCAGACGTTCACAGATGGCGCCGATTTCCTGATAATCATAATAACGGTTCCAACTCACCTCGACCTGCGGATTATTGGGAGCACCCAACGCCTTCAAGGCACTGGGCACGGTCTGTCCTGCTGCAACAGCAGTCAGCCAACTTGACACGAAACATAATATCAATGATTTCAATTTTCTTCCTCGATCAGTCATTGTTTGTCAAAATGGCAGATAAATATCAGGTATTATCCTCTTTTACCATTTGTTTTTAATGTATTTGTTTCTTTAATCCAGTCTGCCGGCTATAAGCATACATCAGGCAGGTTGAAGTTTGATTATCTTCACCGAAAGGAATTGATTAAATCACTAATTTTTATTAATTTGAAAATATGTCAGAATTCCGTAATTGGTCATCATCATTTGCACAATGTTTGCAGTGCAATTTCATTATCAAGTCGCATTCATACGTTTCGACGGATGTTTTGTCACCATTTATCATCTTTTCATCAATATGGAGGGCTCTCTATGGCCGAAAAAACTGAACCAGCAAACCGATATGAATTTCAAGCTGAAGTTCGGCAGTTGTTAGATATTCTTTCTCATTCATTGTACAGCCATCGCGATGTTTTCATTCGTGAACTCATTTCCAATGCGGCTGATGCGCTCGATAAAGTTCGCTTCAAAAGTATAAAGAATGAAGTCATCAGCGACAACCAGCTCAATTTTGAAATAAACATTGACTGCGATGAAAAAGAAAAAACGTTGACCATCGCCGATACCGGCATCGGGATGAGCGAACAGGAGTTGATCGAAAACCTCGGCACGATCGCCCGCTCAGGTACCGCAGAATTTGTCAAACAATTTGCTCAGGAAAGCCAGGATGTCAATCTCATCGGACGATTCGGCGTCGGTTTTTACTCTGTTTTCATGGCGGCCACCAGAGTAGAAGTGACAAGCAAATCAGCTCATGTCGATGAGCCGGCAAAAATTTGGACCAGTGAAGGTACGGGCACTTTCGAAATCACGGACGCACCGACGGAACAAAAACGGGGCACGCGCATCAAAATTTATCTTCGCGAGGACGCCTCCGACTTCGCACAGGCCTGGAAAGTGCGCACCATCATTGAAAAATACTCAAACTTTGTCCCATTTCCCATCAAATTAAATGGCGAACAGGTCAATAAAATCACCGCCATTTGGCGCGAACCTAAAGCCAATGTTTCCAAAGAACAATATAACGAATTTTATAAATTCATCGCCCATCAGAGCGAAGACGCTCTTTCCTGGATGCACCTTTCAGCCGATGTTCCGATACAGTTCAACGCCCTCTTGTTCATTCCGAAAACCAATATGGAATTCTTCGGCATGGACTCTCCCGATGAAGGCATACATTTGTTTGTTCGACGCATTCTCATCGATGCCCATGACAAGGACTTTTTGCCCAAGTATATGCGTTTTCTCCGCGGCGTGATCGAGAGTGATGATCTACCGCTCAATATCTCCCGAGAAACCCTGCAGGAGAATCCACATCTTTCCAAAATAAAGAACGCCATCATCGGTAAGCTGCTGTCTCATCTGCAGGACGTGGCCAAGAATGATCCCGAAACCTACAGCCAATTCTGGAAACAACACGGACGCATCTTCAAAGAAGGGTACAACGATTTCAGCAATAAAGAAAAAGTCGCCTCGCTCATGAGATTCAATTCGTCAAAATGCGAAAAAGGCGATGAATGGGTGTCGCTCGACACCTACTTGGAGCGCAAACCGTTGGAACAGGATGCCATTTACTATTTATCCGGCCCGGACCGCAAGAGTGTGGAGAATAATCCGGCGTTGGAGATATTCAAGGCCAAAGAAATTGAAGTGCTTTATTGTTATGATCCCATCGATGAATTTGCCTTGCCCGGCCTGATCGAATATCAAGAGAAAAAAATCATTTCAGCAGACACCATCGAGCCGTCAGCCATCGAAAAGATACCGTTCAAGGAGAATCTCAATCTTGAGCAATCCGCAAAGAAGAAAAAAGAACTGGATCAACTCGCTCGGCGGATCAAGGATATTCTCGGCGATCAGGTTGAAGACGTTAAACTGTCGAGCCGTTTGGTGAACAGCCCGGCTGTCCTGGTGGGGCAGGGAATGTCCTCCCAGATGGAAAAAATGATGCAGTTCTACACGCCGAACGCCAAACCCAAGCCGAAAATTTTAGAAATAAGCCAGCGCCATCCATTGATTTTAAAATTGCTGGCCATGTACAAAAAAGATGCTCAGGACAAGGTATTGACCATCGCTGCACAGAACCTCTTTTTCAGCGCCGCGCTGCTCGATGGTTCTATTTCTGATCCTCATGCCATGGCAGGCGGCATCCAAAGTCTGATGCAGGAGGTGGTTGAGCTCTATACCATCAAATCTGATGAGAGTGAAGAATAGAGCCTCCGCTGTCTCAATTGGACATTTCAGTCTAATTGAACCACATTGGCAGCACTTCCGACGGACGGCGCTGAAGCCTTGATGAGGAGCGGGCCAGGCGCCGATGTTCGGATAATCCAACTTTTTTCAACTGATTGTCCGGGGGGAATGGCTTCCAAAAGATAATAAAGATTGCCGCTTTCCATCTTTTGACTTTCGGTCAAAGCGGCTTCAATTTTAATTTTCTGCAGCCAGTTCAAACGTTCGCCGATTCGACTACAAGTCGGCAGTTTGCCGCCATTGCTGATAATGGCAGTAATCCGATAAACGCCTCGATATAATCGTTCGACGCGGGAGTTGATTTCGATTATCGGCAGCATGGATGCCAATTCCTGCCAAAACTGACTGTAGCGATCAGTGATGCTGTTCAGGCTGTCAGCGGGAGGATTCTTGCCGACATAAGGGATAAAACCTCCCGCCTCCACCGAAGCGTCGGGAAAATCAGGATGCCTGATCTCCTGCCAGGGGACGAATTTATTCAGTTGGTCAGTTTTTTCCAAGTAGCTATATAAACGGCGTTCGAATAACAAGGGATCCGTATTCGTCAGAGAATCGTCCGTGGCTCCCGGCGACCAAGCGGGAGCGCTGAAAGCCCATCGGCCGTAGTGGTAATAGGCCCAGTCGACGCATGAACCTGCAGTCATCATTTCTTTTGTCATGGAGGAATATTTGAACAATGTTCTATATTGTTCACCGACCTTGTTGATATAAACGATATCATCAGCCATGGGCGCAGTCAAAGGTTTATCTTTGGAATCGGCATGATTATTCCCGGTGGTCAGCGCCCTGCATAAATTACCGTTTGAAGAGAAGGTGAATACTGCGGCAATATCGCCATGCGCAAAGCAAAATTCTGCGAGGGCATGCGTCTCGATCTCGGACATGGGATAGTGACCCGATCCATTGGCAAAATATGGGTAGCGATAACTAAAATTTCGCGACAAATCCACACCGCCGGACGGATCTTCGTTCCATTTGCCGTCGCGATCATTATCGACTCCTTCGCTGAAGAGAAGGTACTCGCCTTTTTCTCCTTGATCCGGAAGAGCTGGGCGCAGCAACTGCGGATTCTTGGGATCAGGCAGCCATTGTCCCAATGGGGATGGAACGCGCATCTGAGTGATGAAACCATCGCCATTGAGATCTTCGTAACCATCTTCATTCACTGAACCATCAACATCGAGGTCCAGGGAATGCTCATTCTCCGTGCGATTGTAAATCGGGAATCGAAAAGCCTGAGCGGCTGCATCGGGATTTAAAACAGGGAAAATATAAAAGGTCGTATGATTCAAAAGCGTGGTGATATTCTCAGAATGAGCATATTCACGACAGCATGATTCGATAAATCGAAGACAAAGCTGAGCGGATGTCAAATCGTCCCCCTCAAGACCGGCGACAATCAGAATTGCCGGTGCTTGACCGACTTTCGCACCCAAGCTGACGGCGGCCAGTTTATGGCCTGCGCTGGTTTGTGCCAAGGTGGTTACAGATAAAATACCTGGATGTTGTTTTGATAATTGGAGAATTTGCCGATGCAGCTCATCAGGGGAGACATATCCTTTGATCGGAAGTTCGGCTGCTAAAGCCTGTATGCCGCAAACCAATACAATCAGACCGGCGGTTAATTTCATGACGCTCCTTTATCAATTCATGATGCGGACAATATGATCATTTCATTTTTTAAATCCAAGGAGGTTTTTACAATTCAGCGGGATGATTCCAAGAGGATGATGATTATGCTTTTTCGCACCGTTCTTTTAAAGCGCGGTTCATTTCTTCAAAACCGTGTCGAAAGTCTTCGCCCATATTGTTAAAGACGACTGAAGAAAAGAGTCCGCTATAAACTTGACGATGGATAAAGCGAACAACTCGGGGAGCAGGGGAATGGATTTCGAAAATATGTTCGCGATCGAACAGGCCTGGAAATCCCAGCGTTCCCTGCCATCGGAACTCCCGTCGCGGCACCAGCTTGAGAACTCGCGGTCTTGTTTTAAAAACCTTTTGTGCGCTCGTCCGCAGAGTAGTCTCGATGCGTTTACCGACCTGCATAGCCCCTTTAACGCGCAAAACAAAAGGATTCCATTCCGGATACGCGCTAAAATCTGTCAAAATTTGCCAAACTTTTTCGGATGATGCATGAATTTCTATTTCGGTGAATAATTCCCGCACAATGATCCTTATGAGTAATTGAGCAATTCAATACGAGACTTTACTACAACAATGATTGCTTGTCGCTTTATTTCACGCTATCGCTTTTATTTATTCGGACAGCTTGATCCCTCATCCTTTTTTCCACGGCGGAATTTCGGGAAGCAGCTTTTCAAACTCCGCGATGAGTGTTAATTCATAGTCTCCGGCATAATCGCCGCAATGAAATTTCTCCGCAGCCTCATGAAACAATACTTCCCAGGAGGCATCCTCATGATTCGGATTAATCGGGAAAAAATGAATACCATTGGCATGCGCCGCCTTTAGATCACCGGGCGCATCGCCGATCATCAGGGCATGTTGCTTATCATATTTCCCGCCTGCCAAGGCCATTTCGAGCATTTCCTTTTTTGAACCAATTTCCTGGCCGCCGATGAAGCGCACATATTTGGCGATATCGTGCTCATCCCATTCGCGCGCGAGGGCTTCATGCGGTGTCGCGGACACAACGATGATATCTGCCCATTTCGACAGCCGTTGCAGACTTGCGCGCACCAAGGGAAACGGCGGAATATGATAAACAATCTGTGCGACTGACTCATTCACCGCTAGGGACCAATCGAGAGCGCGTTTCAAATCTGCATCGCCTGTTTTTTCCACTTCGGCTTTCAGCGTCGGATTGCCCAATTTACTTTCGCGCTTCATCCATTCCCGCACTCCGTAAAGTTCATGAATGGTTGCATTCCGCGCCTGTACCTCCGGCCTCTCTTTGAGAAGATCCAAGGCCAGGACGTAGGCAATGAAGCGGTTCGCACCACGCCATTTTGAATATAAATTCGTGAATTCCGCTGCTTCGCGTGCGAACTTGGCAACCGGCTGCAAATCAAAATACTTGATAAAATTCGGTATGAAACATTCTTTATGTTTGATTTCCATGGTATCAAAAGCGCAGCCGTCCGAATCGATAGCAATCAG
>RPQV01000092.1 GCA_003818595.1 Calditrichota bacterium | reverse complement strand
TGATCTTTTGGTTTGAACATATTGATCGATCAGGCTCTCCAACCGGCGGATTAATTCCGGCCGATGGCGATAAAAGATCATGATATAAGCGAGTTGGGCGGACAGGCGATCGAATATCCTGATTGAACGCCCGCCGGCTTCGTTCAGGACGTCGACGGAAATGCCGTTTCCGAAAGTCGTCTCGCTGGCGACCGTCAGGCTGTGCACATTTTCAATCATCGATCCGGATTCAATATCCATATTCGCCAGCTGCCCCACGTTGCATATCCGCACCTCGTCATCGATGCGGCAGCCGTGCAGACGGCTGCTGTAAATGCCGGCAGTCCCGGTAATTTCACCGTCGCCCAGGGGAGCTCCATCGAGTCGACCGATATAATTTTCGCCGCTGAACCATGAATTGTGGATGTGATCCGGGGTGAAATTCTCCCCGACATTCAGCGCCTCCCAATCTTCAACTCGGCATCCTTGTCGGACAAGCTGCGATTTTTCAGCTTCAGTCAGACGGCGAAAGGTCATAACTCCTCCTGGTGTAACTGACCATCCTTCTTTAAATTCCTGATCACCTCAGGCTGCAGATGTGACCGGCATTATTGGAGGATGCAATCCAACGAATCTTTTTCAATATCTTTAAAGTATTTGACTGTGGAGACCTTGAGCTCCATGGTGGCTTCCTCGTCGCAGACAATGATGCCGTGCTGATGAAGCTGCAGCATGGAGACGGTCCACATATGATTGACGCCTTCCTCGACACATTTTTGCAGCGCGCGCGCCTTGCCATATCCGGTGATGAGAATGAGCACCTCATGTGCATCCATCACCGTCCCCACGCCCACAGTGAGCGCAGTCCGAGGCACTTTATTCACATCATTGTTGAAAAAACGCGAATTGGCGACGCGGGTATCATAGGTCAGGGTCTTGATGCGGGTTCGGGATGACAACGAAGAGCCGTGTTCGTTAAAGGCGATATGGCCGTCGGGACCGATTCCGCCGAGAAAGAGATGAATGCCGCCGAACGCCTTGATTTTCTCCTCATATTCGCCGCATTCAGCTTCCAAGTCTGTCGCGTTGCCATTGAGCAGGTGGGCATTCTCAGCAGGAATGTCGATATGGTGAAACAAATGCTGCCGCATAAAGTAATGATAGCTCTGCGGATGCTCTTCCGGCAGGCCGACGTACTCATCCATATTAAAGGTGACGACGTTTTTAAACGATATGATCCCCTGTTTATAAAGCTGGACCAGATTCTGATAAGTACCGATGGGGGTGCTGCCTGTCGGCAATCCGAGCACAAAAGGTTTTTCGGATGTTGGATTGAAAGCACGAATTTTGTTGACAATATAATAGGCCGTCCATTTGCTCACGGCTTCGCTGTTGGGTTGGATAATGATGCGCATCCATTCCTCCTGTTTTGGGTTACAGCATGATTTTGGCGTCTGCGATGTGACTTGACTGCTTTTCTATTCCGACAATGAGCGGATTGATGTCCAATTCCTTGATTTGAGGGCACTCTATCGCCATCCGCGACATGGCGGTCAGGCAATGAGCGATCGATTCAATATCCCGTGGTATTCTGCCGCGTGAACCGGTGAGAATGCCCGCCGATTGGATTTGGTGAATCATTTCAGTTGCCATATCGAGATTCACCGGCGCGACTCTGATTTGAACGTCGCGAAAGAGTTCCACAAAGATGCCGCCGAGTCCAAACATGATCACTGGACCAAATGCGGGATCGCGCTTGACTCCCAGGATCACTTCTTCTCCCTTGGGAATCATGGGAGAGACGAGCACTCCCTTGATTTCGGCATCAGGCCGCAGTCGTGAAACCTCGGTCAGCAGGGCATGATAGGATTGCAGGGCGCGCTCCTCATCGCGAATGTCGAGATGAACGCCTTTGACGTCAAATTTGTGCACAATATCTGTGGAGAGTATTTTCATTGCCACTGGAAATCCGATTTTTTTTGCGAGAACTGCCGCCTCTTCAGCAGATGAAGCCACGCCGTTTTTCAGCACCGGAAGACCATATAAAGCCAACAACGGCGTCGCCTCGTCTTCGAGAAGAATATGACGGCCGGCCCGCACCGCCTCGTCCAGAATGGCGCGGGCGTTTGCAGCGTGGGGCGATTCACAGGAATCTCCGTGGTCGACAATTTTCGCCTTTGACTGTTTATGGAAACGAAACGCGGCGTTGAATGCTTTCGGCATTGATTCCGGCAGAATATAGTGAGGAATCTGGTTGCGCTGCAGAATTGAGATGCCCTGGGCGACGTCATTTTCTCCCATAAAAGAGGTGTATAATGGTTTTTCACTCTGTCCGGCGACGCTGCAGATTTCTCTGGCAATGGCTTCAATGTCAGTCATAGACTGAGGGGTGAGAATCACAAATACGCCGTCGACCTGCGGATCGTTCAACACTTGCGAAACGGCGATGTGATAACGGTCTGCCCGGGCGTCACCGATGACGTCGACGGGATTTTTAATATTGGCGGTTTTGGGCAGCGATTTTCCAAGTATGTCGGTGGTGGTTTCGGAAAAAGCGGCAAGGCGGAGACCTTCTTTGATTGTCGCATCGGTCGTCAGCACTCCCGGTCCGCCCGCGTTGGTCACAATGGCGATTCGATTGCCGTGTGGTAGAGGTTGATAAGCCATGGCAATCGCTTTGTTGAACATCTCCTCGATGTCCCAGCAGCGGATGATGCCGACTTGGCGGAACGCCGCGTCGATGACCTCATCACTGCCTACCAGAGACCCTGTATGCGAGGCGGCGGCGGAAGCGCCTTCTGCGGTGCGTCCCGATTTGATGGCGAGAATGGGTTTTCCCGTCTTGCTGATGATCTCCTGCGCCGTCTGCAGTAACGCCCGCCCGTCGCTGATTTCTTCCAAATAGATCAGAATGACGCGAGTCTTGGGATCGTCGCGAAGGTAATTCAACAGATCGATTTCCGTGATATCGGCCTTGTTGCCGAAACTGACAAACTTGGAAAATCCGATATGTTTGGCCTGAGCATAATCGAGTACAGCGGTGCACAAGGCGCCGCTTTGCGAGAGAAAGCCGATGGTACCCTCCTGCGGCATTTTACGGGCAAAGGAGGCATCGAGTTTTACTCGGGGATCGGTGTTGATCACGCCAAGACAGTTGGGACCGATGAAAGAGATGCCATATTTATCGGCGATCTCGCGCAGCTGGTTTTCGCGCATAATTCCTTCGCCGCCGACCTCTTTGAATCCGGCGGAGATGATGACCGCTGATTTGACGCCTTTTTGGCCGCACTGTTCGAGCGCCATGTGAACCACCGAACTGGGAAAGACGATGACGGCCAAATCAATGGGATCACTGATATCAGAGACGTATTTGAAGGCTTTGAGGCCGCCGATCGATTTTTCACGAGGGCTCACCGGATAGACAATACCCTGAAAGTCGGATTTTAAAATATTGACGAGGATATCGTGCGGTACAGTTCCGGTGACTTTGTTGGCGCCGACTACGGCGATGGACTGGGGATAAAAGATCGAGTCGAAATCCCGTTTTTTGGCACGGTTGGGATGGGGCATATTCCCCTCGCGAGTTTATCGGTTGATGATGGCAGCGATAAAATCCACAGCATCGCTTACGGTCTGCACCTGGAGCGCCTGGTCTTCTTCCATGTCAATGCCGAATTCCTCCTGAAACGCCGCCACCAACAGCAGACTTTGCATGGAATCTGCTCCCAGGTCGAAAATAAAGTTGGAATTATCCGATATCTGGTCATTGATTTTGAGCACTTGGGCGACGACCTTTTTAACGCGCTCGACGATTTCCTGCCGTTGCATGCGCATCCTCCTGGATGGGGTCAGATAAGTGATATCAAAAAAAACCTCTATTAAGCGAAGAATTAGGGTGAGATGATAAAAAACATTCACTAATTCTTGCACAAATTTTAAAAGATAAAATCAAATGGAATCAATACTTCACCATTTGAAATTATCGGTTTTAAAGTAATAAATCGTTTTCTGGAAAGCAATTGCAATTTTCTTCTTTGGAGGGAGGTTTCCGTCATGACTTAATATCTGAGATTTGAGCAGGCATTACACCCCAGTCTCAAGCGCAGGACAGATTTCCTTGCCCCTCTTGTAAAATATTGTTGCTTTTTGTGTATTTTTTGATAAATTAAATCAATAAAGTAAAAATATGTGTTGAATAATTTCGGTTGATTTCAATTTTGATATTTGACCACATTATTATCATAGTTACAGAGCTCTTGAAAAATACCATCATGTTCAAATAATATCCCGCTCAAAATCCGGAGAATTCTGAGGCGATTCTTAATTTCTTCTTTATTATGGTAATAAGAACAACTACTGAAACGGCGAAAGAGAAAAAGACCATGTCAAAAATACAAGTATTACTGATCGAAGACAACCGATTTTTGCGTGAAGGCATCGCCGCCATGCTCGATGATCATGATGATTTTCAAGTTGTGGCACGATCTGCAGATGGCGATGCAGTACATCAGCTGAAGAAGAAGGATTCTCTCCCTGATGTTGTCCTTTTAGATATGGGCTTGGAAAAAGCCGACAGCTTGGAGTTGATGACACTGCTTCAGCATGAATTACCCACGGTAAAAATCATCGCGATGGACATCATTCCCGATCATATTGACATTGTCGAGTTTGTGAAGGCCGGCGGATCCGGATTCATTCTTAAAAACGCCGCTTCAGAAGACTGGATAACCACGATCAAGGCCGTGGCATCAGGAGAAAAAGTCCTTCCACCAATTTTAACCCATTCGCTCTTTTCACAGATTATAGAGTTAGCTCTCAAGAACGGCAAGCAGATCCCTGCCGATTCGATCAATTTTACATTTCGAGAACGTCAAGTCGTCGACCTGATTGCGAAGGGCATGAGCAATAAAGAGATCGCTGCATCACTCAACATCGCCACCTTCACCGTCAAGAGCCATGTGCACAATATCCTGGAAAAGATGACGCTCAACACCCGTCTGCAGATTGCCGCTTTTGTCAACAAGGAGGGGGGTACATAATCGGATTCATAACCTGATTTACATTCGTTTCTCATAAAGCAAATCCTCAGTACTTTTCAATTTTTATACCTGCTTAGCCGCCTCATTCAATTCGATTCATTCCTTAATCATATTTTTCTTTTCAGGACACGAGTTCTTTATCATCCCAAAGAACTAGTTCCTTTTTCATGCCTTTGGGCTATTGTTTTATTTTCCAGATTTTTCTATATATACTGTAGTATATCTGAAGGCAAAAGAATATGAAGAATAAAGCAAAATTCCAACGTCATGCTCTTCCCAAATCCCCGACAAGCATTCAAGGATTGGATGAAATTACAGGTGGGGGATTACCGAAAGGCAGACCGACGCTAGTATGCGGCGGAGCAGGTTGCGGCAAGACCCTTTTTGCCATGGAGTTTCTCGTTTACGGAGCCAGGCAGCACAATGAACCAGGTGTCTTTATATCATTCGAGGAAACCGAGCAGGAACTCACTGCGAACGCTGTTTCGTTGGGGTTCGATTTGGATGACCTTGTAGAGCGCAAAAAGATTTGGCTTGAGCACATTCACATTGAACAAGGAGAAATTGAACATAGCGGTAATTACGACTTGGAAGGTTTGTTTATCAGGATCCATCATGCCATTGAGAGCATCGGCGCCAAGCGTGTTGTACTGGATACACTGGAATCACTTTTTTCAGGGCTGCCGAATCCTTATATCCTGCGTTCTGAGCTGCGCAGGCTGTTGCGCTGGTTGAAAAAAAAGGGTGTAACCACCATCATTACTGCAGAGCGAGGTGAAGGTACCTTAACGCGCAATGGTATAGAAGAGTTTGTCTCCGATTGTGTCATTCTGCTCGATCATCGCGTTAACGATCAAACATCCATACGGCAGCTGCGTGTGGTCAAATATCGGGGTTCAACACATGGAACGAACGAGTACCCTTTCCTTATTGATGAAGATGGTTTTTCTGTTCTACCGGTCACTTCACTTGGACTGAATTACTCCTCCTCGCTTGAGAGAATTTCAACCGGTATTCCGCGTCTTGACACAATGCTCTCAGGCAAAGGTTACTTTCGCGGCAGCACCGTGCTTGTTTCAGGCACTGCCGGTACGGGCAAGACGAGCATTGCCTCGCAATTTGTTGAAGCGGCATGCACGAGGAAAGAACGAGTCCTCTTTTTTACGTTCGAAGAATCGCCGAGTCAACTTGTTCGTAATATGTGTTCGATTGGAATTGACTTGAATCCATGGCTAAAAACTGGATTACTTCAGTTTCATGCAACACGTCCGACGCATTACGGCTTGGAGACCCACCTGGCAACGAGCATTAAAATGATCAATGACTATGAACCTAACGTCGTCATCCTCGACCCTATTAACGCATTCGTTATAGGAGAAAATCATACCGAAGTAAAAATAATGTTGTTGCGCCTGGTAGATTTCTTAAAGATGAAGCGGATCACCGCATTCTTCACCAGTCTCACTTCCGCCGGAGAAAATATGGAGATCACCGATATTTACATCTCATCCCTGATCGATACGTGGCTGCTTCTCCGTGATATTGAAATTGGGGGGGAACGTAACAGAGGATTGTACGTGCTCAAATCGCGCGGTATGGCGCATTCGAATCAGATCCGCGAGTTCAAGCTGACTGACCATGGAATTGAACTGCTTGATGTCTATGTGGGGCTTGAAGGAGTATTGACCGGCTCGGCGCGAATCGCACAAGAGACGAAAGACGAGGCAGAACAATTATTGCGGCAACAGGAAATCGTGCGCAAACAATTTGCATTGGAGCGTAAGCGTGAAGCCATGGAAGCGCAGATTCTTATGTTACGATCAGAGTACGAAGCTGAAGAATCAGAAGTGCTCAAAGTTATTGGAATAGATAAAATGAGGATCGATCGATTCACTCATAACAATGAAAAAATGGCCAAGAGTCGAAAAGGTGACGTTGATATAAAATCAACCGGCACAAACAAGACATAATAAATCGTTAAAAGGACTTTATGGAAATCAAACAGGAAGAAAAAGCGCATACCAACCGGCTAAAAGAGCAACCCAAAAAAATAAATGACGATGAATGGGTGTTGCGGCTGTATGTTGCCGGGCAGACTCCAAAATCTGTCACTGCTCTCAATAATCTCATATTGATTTGTGAAGAACAATTGAGGGGTAAATATCAAATTGAAGTGATTGATCTTTTAGAGAAACCACAACTTGCTCGTGACAACCAAATCATTGCCATCCCCACCTTGGTACGCAAATTCCCAATGCCGGTCAAGAAAATAATTGGCGATCTTTCCAATATCGAGCGTGCGTTGGTCGGGTTAGACCTCTAAAAACCTGGTGCCTTGACAGTCGGTAAAAATCCGTAATTGTGGATGACGATCATAATCTAAAGAAAAAAAGAGTGAACAAATTATGAGCAAAGGTCACGACAGTAAAAAGAGTTTTAAGAAAAAACCGGCAAAAACCATCAAAGAAAAAAAAGAAGCTAAACGAAACAAGAAAAATGAAAAGAAAATCCATAGAATCATCACTGAAAAAATCAAATGAGGATTTGGATGTTAAAGGTTTCTGTAGGGATGGCTGATAATTGCCGGATGAATAATTTTAAGAGACCGCTATAATGAATGGACAAAAGAATTTAGAATCACCTCCCGAATGTGAATTCATATTGGGGAAGCAGAGCTCATCCACAGGAATTTATCAGATACTCATTCTCCTCTTTAAAAAGAATACCCTCACTATTTCCCAGTTTGTATCTCCTGTATAATAACCTATTAAATTACATTACGTTAAATTAATTTTGCATCTCAGGGAATGAGTTCTTTATCATCCCAAAGAACCAGTTCCATTTTCATCCCTTTGGCCGATTGACTTTATAGCCGAATTTGATTAACTATAATCAACAAAATCATACAAAGGAAAAGACCGGGCAAAATTGTACGGCTCGTCTTGAAAGCAGTCATAGTGAGTGCAAACAACGAAAAGCAGCTCTTTGAGAACCTCGCCATAGAACACATGGACAGCTTGTCTTGGGGAAACGCGGCAAGTGCAGAAGGTACGGTACAGCAAACCTATGCTTCGGCTTTTTGCACTTTTGAAATGAAATAGCAGAAGAAAAAACGGAACATGTTGCAGACATGTTCAACTTTAAAATCTTAAAATAAAGGAGAATAGGTATGTTATGGACTATTGCTGTTGTCTTGATCATCTTTTGTCTCATGGGATCTTATATCCTGGAAGACAGGAGCTGATTTAACCAAATCGCTTATAATGAAGAATATCGGTTATCAAACTGAACCGACCTTTTAATTTCTAGCTTTATCATTAACTGTGTGAGAATGTTATGAAGACTTTAAATCAAACAAGCGTTTTAGGCCGATGGATGCATTTCATCGGCTTCCCGCTGTGTGTAGGACTGACGGCTCTATTTTTAATGATGCCTGCCGTCGTTGTTTCTCAAACACAGGCGCCGGTAAACATGGGAACGACTGCCAATTTTTCAATTCTGGCAGCTACCACGATTACCAGCACGGGTGGTGGTACCATTGAACAGAGTCTTGGGCTGAGTCCAGGTACCGCTGTGACTGGAATTCTTCCCGCACAAGTGGGCGGGGAGTGGCATGTAGCCGATGATGTTGCAGTCCTGGCCCAAACCGACTGGGTGGCCGCATATGGCGATGCTGCAGGCCGATCAGGCGCTGTCACGGTATCCGGAGATATCGGCGGCATGACCCTGGCGCCAGGCGTTTATGAATCCATGTCCTCACTTGGGATAACAGGGAATCTTACTCTCGACGCTGGGGGCAATGTGGATGCGGTCTGGATTTTTAAGGTAGGGTCCACACTCACAACGGCAACCAGTAGCGGCGTTATCCTGATCAACGGCGCCAATGCCTGCAACATCTTTTGGGCAGTTGGGACTTCGGCCACTTTGGGAACGTCCTCTGACTTTAAGGGAAACATCTTGGCATCGGAAACGATCACAGATAATACCGGCGCGTCAGTGGAAGGCAGGTTATTGGCACATACAGGTGCAGTTACCTTTAACGGCTCCGAGATAAGCGAACCCGGATGCATAAAGGGCGTCCCGGGACTGGACATCGAAAAGGCGACCAACGACCAGGACGCTGATCTGGCGCCGGGTCCTCAGGTTGCGGTAGGCTCGACTGTCACCTGGACGTATGTGGTCAGCAACACCGGCAACGTCCCTTTGACCAGCATTCAGGTTGTTGACGACAAGGTCGGAACCATCGGAACCATCACGTCGCTTGCACCCGGTGCATCCAGCACATTGACAAAAACCGGCATCGCCGTGGTTGGCCAGTACGAAAACACGGCCACCGCTACAACCACCTACATCTATGACGGCGAGGAATACTCTGATTCTGACATGAGCCATTACATTGCTCAGGTCAATACACCGGGACTGGACATCGAAAAGGCGACCAACGGCCAGGACGCTGATCTTGCTCCGGGTCCTCAGGTTGCAGTGGG
>RPQV01000091.1 GCA_003818595.1 Calditrichota bacterium | reverse complement strand
GCCTTCCCAGTCAAATTTGAAATTTGGATAACTTTTGTTTTTTTCTCCATATTTTGATAGGAGAAATTCTATAAAATCATTTAATTCAGGTTTAACATGCTCTGGCAGTTTCTCTATTTTTGCTCCAATATCTTCAAATGCATTCACTTCATTGACCTCAATATTATATTTTACAACATCATTAATAATGTAAATGAGATTATATACATATTCAATGATAATTTTTGATTGTTTGTCACAACGCTATAGCCGAACCGGCATCACATCATTGGTAACATTATTTGTTTCTGATAGATACCGGCTTTACGTTTTATGGCAAGAAGATGAGGAATCACCAGCGGCAAATCTGCCATCCCCGTCGGCGCGCTTCCGATGCCAATTTGCGGTCCGGGGAAACGCACATGGGGTGGCCGACCGCCTCCAACATGGGTAAATCGGTGTGGGAATCTGTATAAAAATAGGCATCCTGAAGACGTTCCCGCTGATTTTCCACAAAGTTGAGGGAGCGCAACAGTTTTTGTCTGCCAAAACAAAAATCACCCACCGGATTTCCGGAGAAGCGGCTGTTGACCACCTGCAGATCAGTGCAGATGAGATCGTCGAGACCTAAAAATTCCATCACCGGTCTGCAGATGAAACTGGTCGACGCCGAGAGCATCACCAACTGAGCCCGATTGCGGCGATGCATCTCGATCTCGCGAATCGCTTCTTTACGGATCGCATGTTTGATGACTTGATTGAAAATTTGTCGGGCGAAATCGACGATCGGCTGTTCGGGATGACCTTTCAGCCATCGAGTCAGACGAGGCATCACCTCGTCCCCTTTGATTAACCCCAATTTGTTGCCGAGGGTGTAGAGTGTGCCTTCGATAAATTTTGAATGAGTGATAATTCCGTGCTTAACCGCAGCCAGTCCGATGATTTTGCCGCTGTTGGTGTTCAGGATCGTACGATCAAGATCAAAAAAAGCGATGTAATTCTTGTTTCTCATGATATGTGATTGGAGCTCTTTCTATGACAATTTTATAAAGTTTGTGTGTTGTTCAGTGCTTTATACGATTAAAGCTTGAAAAAGTGTTTACCGTAGGGATTATAAATCATTTTCATCTTTTGCGGCAGCAGGCTGACCTCAAAGCGATTGGAAAAAAACAATTCACCGTCTAAATGATGAGGAACGCTCTCATCAAAGTCTAATTTCAGTTTGTCGGTCTGAAAATAGTTGACATGTTCGTGTCCCAGATGACTTCCGGTGGGAACGAGGGTGAACAGGCGAAAACGCTGCAGAAGGTTGAGCGGTTCCACCAGACAGACATCAAACATCCCATCGTTGGCGATGGCTTTGGGCGTGATAAAGTAACCGCCTCCAAATCGTCTGCCGATGGCGATGGTGTACATAAAGGTCATCGCTTCGCGGTGCCGGCCGTCAATATCCGCACGAAATATACGCTCCTTATACAACAATAAATTTTTTATAATATGCCAAAAATATTTTGTCTTGCTCCGGCTTTTGATGACCATATCCGGCCGAAAATTTTCCGCAGCAACTTGAGCATCAAAGCCGAGTCCCATACCGTTCAAAAAATAGTTTTCATTACATTTGCCGATATCCATGCGGATGATGTTATTTTCCATCAAGACATCCCAATCGGCGTCATTAAAATGTTCGGAAAAGCCGAGAACCGGGGCAAAGTCATTGCCGGTACCCGCTGAAACAATGCCGAACGTCACCTCGTCGTGGGGCAGTATTGCCCGTGCTGTTTCGTTAAAGGTGCCGTCGCCTCCGACAGCGATGATGGTCGAACATCCTTTTTGAATCAGCGACTCGGCAATCTTTTGTGCATGTCCGCGGCCTTCGGTGAACATGACCTCAGCGTTGAGGTTGAATTCCGCAATTTTAGTGAAAACACGGTCAGCATATTTGCGTGCGTAGCCGTTTCCGGCAACCGGATTAATAATGAATCCCCAGTGCTGTTTCTCTTTCACGTGTGCCTGCCTTTTTTTATGCCTTATTTGATTTCGAATGAGGAAGAAAGATTCATTTTACCTCAAAGGTGGAAGACATATCCGACGATTTAATTTGATCAATTTGAGATTCATTTCCCGGAAGGCGAAGATTGACGGCGATAGCCTCGATTGTACGATTTATGATTTCTTCAGTGGACAGCTGCGAGAGTTCTGAAAATGGGATCGGATCCCCGATCACCATTTCAGCGCGGACAAAAGGATTAATTGACCATCGATCTTTCGGCTTGATTTCGAACAGACCGTTCAGCGTCACCGGCAGGATGTCCATCTGAGCATTGCGCATGATATGAATAAAACCCCGCTTAAATCTGCCCAGATTGCCGTTGAGAGTTCGTGTTCCTTCAGGGAAGAGCGCCAATTGAAATTGATTGACCGCCTGTTGGGCTTGCCGCAAAATCCGATGAACACTGCGCGCCGGATTGTCCTCGACTGCGATATAGTTCATTTCTTTTAGAATACGATTGAACAGTGGAATTTTGGTCAAATATTCTTTTCCCAACCAGGACACATTGGGGAATACGGCCATAATCGCCGGAATATCGAAAAAGCTGGTATGATTGATGAGGATGATATAACGACCCGTGGCAGAATAATTGCCTCGGTTCTTGACATGCAATCGTTTTCCCAACAAAATAAAAAGCCCATTTGCCCAGATTTTCACTGCTGCGAGAAAAAACCTGCGCGGTGCGATTCGGGATGAAATGATACCCAGGCCGAGCATGAACAACGTAAATAAATATAGGGTGAAGTAGAACCACACTGACAGCAGGTTCTGCAGAACAGATTGCACTGAATCCTCTTCATAAATTGCAAGTATTAATTTAGTGTTTTCAATGAAAAAACAAAGAATTTTCTGTGGAAAACCTTCGGTTACAGACGTCAAATGCCGGGGTGTGGTTTGCACACCCCGGCATTTGTTAGTTCGGCAGTGGCAAGATTTGTTCTCGCTGCATTCTTCAAAATGTTCAATGCAGCCGCCTTTATCGCATTCCCAGAAAACAAATCCTGTTTAGAAGGCCAATCCTACCGTATAGGCATGAACCGTACCCAATAAACCAATATCTCTAAAGGCATAGTCCAACCTCAAACCGAGACGCGCCATACGCATGACCAAACCAAAGCCATAAGACATGCCGTACTCGGATTGTTCCATGAATAGCCCTTTGTAACCGGCGCGCAGATAAAAACTCCCGAACGAAGGAAGGGTGAATTTATATTGGCCGCCCAGGTTTATTGATTCACTATTGTTGTTGGGATGAAGAGCGTCAACCTCCAGCGTCAATCGATGGTTGGCGGTGACGATCGGATGAACGGCAATGCCGATACGAAAGATGAGCGGCAATTCCCAGGACTGCATACTGAATTTGCCCTCGACGTTGTCATAGTTGCCGGCAATATTGGGATTAGGATCGAGTGACTGCAGCAGATCAATGCCGTCGTATCGCATGCGCGTTCCATAATTGGAGATGCTCATGCCGATCGCCAGACCGTCGCTGCGTTCGCCGGTGGGTGAGAAAAACTCGGTATTGACCAATGCGCCCAGATCAAGCGCAGCCGCTCCCGCGCTGGTGTGCCAGATGGTTGAATTGATGAGTTTTAAACCGGCGCCAAAAGCAAACCATTGTGCCAGCCTACGACCGTATGACATTTGAAAACTGATTTCATTGGCGGTGTAATTCTCTCCCGTACCGTCCTGCATCGTCAGAGTGGTGACTTTTTCTTTGCCGTAATCCATCTGATTGAAAGACAATGCAAATGTTCCTAATCTTGGAAAGACCAATCCGACAGCCGCAAAATTGGTGTTGATGTCAATGATCCATGGCTGCATGCTGAACAGGACCTCATTTTGACGCATGAGGGCAAGGCCGGCGGGATTCCAATAACAGGATTCGAGATTATCTGAAGTGGCAACGACCGCATCGCCCATGGCATTGCCGCGGCTGCCATATCCGATTTCCAAAAAATTTGCCGCCGTTGTGCCGCGTCGGTAAGGCTGCTGCGCCAGTACCGTTTCCGCCCCCATCCAGACAACGAGGAGCAAAAGGATAAAATGAACTCTATGTCGATTTTTCATGATCTTAAACTCCTGTCAAAATTACTTGATGATGGCAAATTTTCCGATTTTTTCGGCGCCGGTCAAATGGGATTTAACATGATACAGATACATGCCGGCAGCCACTTCCAGGCCTTCACTGGTTTCAACATCCCAATGAGCAATGCCGTTATCATTGTCATTCATCACTTCGAGACCATCCACAAATACTCCGCTGACCGTAAAAATGGTGATCGTGCATTGCGCGGGCAGGTGGGTGAACATCAGTCGTCGTCGCTGATTGAGGAAATAGTTCGAGACCACGGGTTCCATGTCATTGGAAGCCACGTAGGGATTGGGCACTACCGTAATGCGCTCCATTTCGGCGTCAATCGCAGCGGTGTTGAGACTGCCTTCAGGTAAAATCTGTACCGTGACCGAATCTGAAACGCAATGCGGACGGTTGAATGTGGCAAAGTAGACATCTTCCGGTTGCGGCTGATCAATAAATTTCACCACAAAAAGTGTTTTGCTCCATTTTTTTGAGCTGTTGTCAGCGCCGAAGAGGACGCGATCCTCCGTCCAGTCAAACGTGCCGTTGCCGTTCTCGTCAACACCGACGACATCAAGCGTATCGTACTCACCACCGGCATGCGGGAAGGTTTTGTTGATCATATAGAACGACCAGGGCTTTTTAGCCAGCTGTTTATCCTCATCGATCGGGCCGGTGGTGTCGCGCACCGCTTTAGCGGCCGCCGCCTTGCCGACAAAGGCGTTCGGATCATTGGTAAAAATCAATTCATAGTCCCAGGGGAAGTATCGAATCGCGTCATCTGTCGGAATAATTTCCATCATGGCTGTTCCTCTTGACCAACCGGAATTGAGATAGTCATATCCTCCGTGGAGGGAACTGATGTGGTTGGCTTCGATGGAAAACACGATGCCGTCAGCGATATCGGAAGTTAAAGGGCTGCCGATTTTTAAAAACCACTCTTTAATCGGTGCATTTTCATCAAAGTTGACACGATCATACACCAGATTATCAAGGATCGACTTGCCGGGTTCTTCCTTGACGAGCACGCGATTACTGTCGGTGACATCATAGATTGTGTAACCATTGGTCAAATAATAGATGCTGTTGGGCACGCCCTTCAATGACGCCAAGGTATCCACATTGAATTTAAAGGTATAGACGTGATTTTCCTTCAGTGAATTTTTCGCAAGGATCTGCGGTACCACTCTTCCTGAGGTGGATTTAATGCTGTTGGCGAGAATTTCAATCCCGTGGGGGGTATATTCAGACGGAATGGTATGCGGCGTCACAATGGCGATATTCTTGCCGATGCTGCGAATCTCCTCATACTCATCCAGTTCGATCACCAGGTTATTTTCAGAAGGGGCAATACCGGGTGGGGCGGTTTCTTCGGTGATGCCATAATCATAGGCGACCAAGCCATAATAATAGGTGACGCCGTTTTGTACATTATTATCGACATAATAATGGGATATGCCCGTATCCTCTCCAAGATAATATCCCATGCCATTGAGCAGGCCAAATTTGGTAAAGCCGGTTCGCAGATCTTTCAGGTCACATTGAAAAATGCCCTTGTAGAGCGAGGGAGTTCCAAAACCGTCAGTGACCGTCTGGGCATCCTGGAATTTTTTATCGGTCGCCCGGATCAGTTTGTAGCCTTCAAAATCATTGATGCCCTTGAGGAAGGGTTCCCGCGTCGCCTTGTCCGCGATGTCGTCCCACGTCAATACCACCTTGCCGTCATACGCAGTGGCAGTCAAAGTGGGCATTTTGGGCGGCTGGGCGAATCGATAATCTTTTTCATAGATGAGCTGAACCACTCGTTTCAATTCGAATAACACCGGCGCTTTCGGCGGCGTTTGGTTCAAGCCGTTGAGATCGTCAAAAGAATGCAGCATGGACATGGAAACGCGTTCCGTGCGACCTTTGTAAAGGGGAAAAGGTCCTGAAGCAAAGACCTCGATGAGGTTGGAGATTTCGCCGATATACTCTTTGAGGATGGCCGTCCCGGTCAATTGCCACATCACCCAATCCTGATGGAAGGTTTTCGGTTTGCCGTCCAACTGTTCGGTGACATGGAAAAGACTGAATGCTGTCAGACCCAGCATATCCGATTCTGTGACGTCGGTAAAGTTATAGTTGGGTTCGCAACCCAGCCCCTCTAAAAAGTCAGGTCGATGATTGCATTCACCTTCATCCGGACCCGGATAATTGATCTCTGCAGGTCCAATGCCGTCGAGACCGACATCATCTCCGGGATTTTCATCGATTTGATAAATGCCGTCCCCGTTCCGATCATCGCCATCCATCCAATCCTGATCTTCGTCGCCTGCCCAGTGAGGTTTCAAATCTTCTTCCAACAAATTATAGTATTTTAAAAAGGCATCCACATCAGCAATGCCTTCTTTGGGCCCGATCAAGGCGCCTGCAGTCATATTATCGCGTTCTTCGTCGATCAAGCCGTCCTGGTCATTATCGATTTTGTCATAAGCCAATCCCGGACTTTCAAGATAAGCGAATCCCATGGTACCGACCTTGAGCCCGCCGGTGCCGATGCCGTTGATGTCCCATGAGAAAGCCATGTCGATATAAGTGTCAAAAAATCCCAGTTCATCATTATTATCATTGCCGATGGCATTATCCACATGAAAGCCGAATGCCACCTGCGGCAGATCGTAATCAGAAACGTTGGAGACGTTGTATTCCCAGAAAATGGCGTCTCGGGCCAAAGGATTATTCCACTGATAGCCACGGGTTTCAACGCGCACGCCGATACCGCCCCAGGGTTTGCCATATTGGATCGTTACGTTGGGATCTTTATCGCCGATTTTAACCGAAGGCCGGGGATAGTATTTCAAGGTATCCGTGTCCTCTATATATTCCTGATCCTGGGCATCATTGGCGACGAAATAGGTTTCTTGATCTGCATACATAACGCCCAGTCCAAAACGGCCGTTCCATTGACCCTGCCATTTGACTTCATCACCGCGCGCAGGCCAACCTTTTAATGGCCATGAATCCGGCAGATTGCTCATGGCGGGATATTCATTCAGTTCGTTGAAATAGCCGAACACCGGATAGAGGATCCAGGGAATGGTGCCGGTTGGATCAATATCGTAACCGCCGCGAAAAGCAGTCTGGCAATACCACAAAGTATCCAATTTCTCTGTTGCAATGCGCGCTGGATCGGTGACGGGAATGGTATCCTGTTCCAGAAAGACCTGCGAAGTGATGAGGATGTTGACGCCGTCCGTCATTTTGGATCCGGTATAATCATTAGGCCATTTCGATACCTCGACTCGAGGCCAATCGGAGAGCTCGCATTGGTTTTTAAAATAAAGAAACACTCGGTTTCCGGTCATATATCCTTCGCGAATGGCGGCAATGTCGCCGGCCGGGTCATCGGGACCATCATACGGCTTGCCCTGCGCAAAGGCGCTCTGCCCGCAGCAAAAACAGAGCAGAAAAAGCAAAGATACGGTGATTAAAGGTTTCATGCTGTTTTCCTTTTTGTTTTGATCATTAAAGCCGCTAGAATACCAATCCCAGTCCGAATTTGATATAGCGGGGGGCAGAGATGGCTGCCGGATTGACGATGCGGTCCTGGTATTCATTGAAAAGACTGCGGTGATTGGCCAGGTCAACATCCTGAATAATCGCCTCATTAGCCCGACCTGTGTTGCCGTTGACAAAGAGTTCGTTCTTACGGTCAAGCAGGTTTTCGATGTGAAGGCTGGTGCGCAGTACAAATCGAGAGTTCAGCTTGAAATCGTAATAGCCGAAAAAGTCGACGCGGAGCTTGGTCGGTTGTTTGGCGTTATTGGGATAAAGATTGACTTTGTATAAGCGGCTCTCCGCAATTGGCGACCATGTATAGGGTGTGCCGCCGTCGTAGTAACCTGCCAGTGAAGCGCTGTAATTGTTTTTTGCATAATTGACACTGAGGTTCAGCGTATGGCGCTGATCCCATGACATGGGAATTAATCGGCTGATGGGATCCTGACTGTTCCCGGCGCGGGTAAAGGTCTGCGTGGGATTATCAGCATTGCCGCGCGTATATTGCAGCGTGTAATTCAGCAGGGCGCTGAGAGGACCATATTTCACGTCATATTTGAGCTCCAAACCTTTGACGTTGCCATAGTCCTTGTTGGTATAAACGCCGTATTCATACTGATTGTAGGTACTGACCACCATCATGCTCAACAAATCATAGATGTCGCGGTAAAAGAGGTTGACCTCCAGACCCATGCCCGGGATGATTTCCTGCCACAATCCGACTTCATACTGAACCGTCTTTTGCGCTTCCAGTTGCGGATTGCCCATCTGCGTGGCATAATCCGTCGGAGTAATCAGAAATGAATGATTCTGATAAAAGGCATACATGGGAGGCGCTTGGAAAAAATGACCGTAGCTGAAATGGAGCAGAGCGGCATTGCTCAATTGATAGGAGAGTCCAAAGCGCGGACTGATTTGTACCTTGGGTTCCGCATGGGGATAGGTGGACATCTTTTCCGGATTCTCCGGAAAACGCAATTGATTGGCAGGATTGCGCAGGTTTGAAGGGTAGGGGGTGTTGGGATCAAACAGATCATAACGAATGCCCAAATTGATGACCATCTCCTCAAATTCCATCTTGTCCTGCAGATACGCCGATAACTCCTTGGGATTCACCTGATAAACTTCGCCGTATTGGGTGGAATCACCGAGAATGATCGGCTGATAATTCGGGTAGATGTAGGTCTTTTTTTCCTCATCATAATAATTATAAAATTCATTGTCCTGATTTCGATACAGGTTGAGAATAGTGTGATATTGATTGTCCAATTGATGATTGATAAAAAGCACTCCGGCTTTGAGCGAATGGTTTTTCTGCACCTGCCAGGTGGCGTCAAATTTTCCGGTCAAGTCATCCTGGAAACGCTTGGTGTGCCCTTTCTGTTGTCCGCCGGTATAAAAGCCGGGTCCGGCAGAGTTCGCATATCGATCGTGGATGTAGCGACCGTCAAGCGGATTCTCAAACATAAAATTGCCGTAATAATTATCCACATACGAGACTTTGGCTTCATAAAAGAACTTTTTGCCAATGCTGTGGTTCAAAGCCAAGCTGTACATGTCATTGGTTTCATAGGAGCGGGCTCTGCCCTCGGGATTGTATTTCCAGGCATGGGAGTAATTCGCCCAATCGTTGTCATCTTTGGTGTATGAAGCCGTTACTTTCAAGTCAGGCAGGGGACGATAGGTCAACTTGCCAAAGAAAGAGTTATATTGTCCTTCATCCATGGCGATGTAAGAACTATCGCCATTATGAATATCATACCACTGCTCGCGGTTATCCGAAGAGTAGTCGCTGTAATCGTTAATCAGAAATCTTTTAATACCATTGAGATAATTTTTATTGTTCTGCCGGCGGTAGTTGATAAAATAGTTCAATTTGCCTGAAATAATCGGACCCTCG
>RPQV01000090.1 GCA_003818595.1 Calditrichota bacterium | reverse complement strand
CGGGCTGCACACTCCCTATACCATCATGTTGCCCTCGTATGATGATGAACCAAACCTGCCGCCCATTTCTCTTCACCCGCTGGGGGAACGTTTCATCATCAAGCCGTCTTTAGGCGGCGGAGAGGGCGTGGTCACTGATTTAACTTCGATGCATCAGATTCTCGAATTGCGCCGACAACACACTCATTATCGTTACCTGCTGCAGACTTTTATCGAACCCGTCTCTTTGGGCGATCAACCCGCCTGGTTTCGGGTGCTTTATTGTCGGGGAATGGTTTTCTGCTGCTGGTGGCATCCGGACACTCATGTTTACGCCCAAGTATCACGCGAGGAAGAACGTCAATTTCAACTGGAACCCCTCACCAGCATGACAAAAACCATCGCCGAGCTCTGTAAACTGGATATTTTTTCAACTGAAATTGCTTTGACTGCGGACGGACGTTTTGTGGTGGTCGATTATGTCAATGACCAGCCGGATTTACGTCTGCAATCGCAGGCCGCCGATGGCGTCCCGGACATCATCGTTCAGCAACTCGCTGCTCAGCTGACAGCAGCGGCAGCACAACAATTTCCGGCCGAAAATTTGAATAACCTGGAGTTGCATGATGAAAAAAATGGTTAAAAAGCTCTCTTGGTCTGTTATCGGTTTGGCCTCATTGATTTGGTTTCTGCTCCGCGTCATTCCGAAACCAAGCCGAGCCGCTTATCCCTGTATGCGGGCGGCAGCACCCATCGCCTCTTCATTTGTTTTGTATATCCTGGCCACGCTGACCTCAATTGTCTTTTTCAAAAAGGCAAAAAAGTTTCTCCATCAATCAAGATTTGTGTTGTTCACCCTCGCCTTGCTGCTGGGGATGATCTTCGGCATCTCCTCCCTACTCCATTCGAATCATAAAGCTTATGCGCTGATCCAATCGCCGGTCGAAGGCGCCAATCAACCGATGGGCGTCGGCCAGGGGATTTATGCCGGCCGCGTTGTCTGGATTCATAATCCCGATGCGACGGATCAGACCTGCAAAAACAGCAAAAATGACTATTGGTGGCAGGATGATAATTCCAATCAAGCGGTGATCACCGAGATGCTGTCCAACGCTCTTCACCTGTTGAGCGGCAAAAACAGCGATGCCGAAGCCTGGGATGCCATTTTCCATAACTTTAACCAAAGCCGGCACAAGGGAGATGTGGGATATAAAAGCGGCGAAAAGATCGTCATTAAAATCAACCTGAACAGCGGCGCCGGCGGTTCGACTGTGAAGCGCGGGGATAACTCGAAGATTGACACATCGCCGCAGGTGGTTTACGCCATTCTCAGACAATTGATCAATGTCGTCGGCGTCGCGCAGGCAGATATTTCTTTCGGCGATCCGGGTCGAAATGTGGACGATATTTTTTGGAATAAATTCCATGCCGAGTTTCCCGAGGTGAAATATTGGGGAAACGGCAGCGGCCGCACGCCGATTGTCAAGTCGAGCCGATCGCAGGTGTTCACCAGCGATGGTTCAATGACCGATTTCCTGCCCACCGCATATTTAGAAGCCGCCTACATGATTAATGTTCCGGTTCTCAAAAAACATCACCGCGGCGGCATTTCTCTTTCTTCGAAAAATCATTTCGGCACCTTTGTCCCCTTTCACGGCAGTGCATTTCATTGGCACTTTAGTCTCCCGGCTTCCGAGGGCGGCGGCGACGTGAATAACGGAGATTACGGCTTGTATCGTTGTTTTGTTGATTTCATGGGACATAAAGACATCGGCGGCAAAACCATTTTATATATTGTCGACGGCATATGGGGCTCCACCAATTGGGCTCATCCACCGATCAAATGGAGAATGGCGCCTTTCAATAATGACTGGCCTTCGTCGATCTTTATCTCTCAGGACCCGGTGGCAATCGAATCTGTTGGATTCGATTTTTTGTTTACCGAATTTGATGAAAACCACCCATCAGAAGGCGCCTACGATCCGTCCGACAATAAGGGACCTTTCCCTCACTACGCCGGCACTGATGACTTTCTCCATCAGGCAGCGGATTCAACAAATTGGCCGACAGACCTGAAATATGATCCGGAAAATGACGGCACAAGCATTCGCGGCACTCTGGGCGTTCACGAACATTGGAACAATCCGCTCGATAAACAGTACTCGCGCAATCTCGGACTCGATCGCGGCATTGAACTGGTTTCAAATGAAAACCCTTCTGCCGAGACAGAGCATCCGTCAGAACAAAAGGGTTTGGCCGGCGGATTTTTATTGCAGCAAAATTATCCGAATCCATTCAATCCCGCCACTGAAATCGGTTATGACATTCCGGCTCTCTCCGACGTTCAATTGAGCGTCTACAATGCGGTGGGACAGCACATCGCGACCCTGGTGAATGAACAACAGATCGCCGGTCATTATACCACTCGGTGGGACGGAAAAACGGAAACCGGATCGTCAGTTCCCGGCGGCATCTATTTCTATCGCTTGCACATCAATAATGAGTCCGGTTTACACCAATCAACCCGCAAAATGACCCTCACCCGTTAAGGAGCTTTAGCAGAAAATCCACCAGGAAAAATCTCTTGATTCACACACGTATGGACACAACATGGGCGGGGATGCCTTTGAGAAGTCGTATGATCCGAAAACTGATTTTTGTTCACCTTTTTTGCGCCGTCGGCACCGTGATTTTGAACTGTCACAACTCAACAGAACCGGGAGAGGCCATCGGCACCGTTCAGGGACGGATAAAAAGCATCAACGACCGGACGATAAACACGGCGTTTATTCTTTTGAACGACAGTTTGTTGACCACGGCGACAGACGGAAGTTATTCTGTGACCTCGCTCAAACGAGGCAAGTACTCATTGATCTGTTCCGCCCCGAGTTTTTGTGATACTGCGGCAATTGTTCAGATCAATGGTGGTCAAACAACGCACCACGATTTCACCCTGCGCAAGCAGACGCAGAGCGCCCGATTATATGGAGAATTCCAGGATGGTTTCCTTTGGCGTCAGGCAATGCAGCAGGAACCGGCAAAAGAAACCTGGAGTGAGAAACAACTCTTTGAAGGTGTGACCGGAGCAACCCTGCAGTCAATGACGCTGGAATACCAGCTCCCTCAACGGTCCATCACCCTGGGCGATTCAACGATCGCCATTGCGGATGATTTCGGCCAGTTCTGGGTTTCGCTGCCGTGCGGCACTTTTCCTTTCTTTGCTCATTGCGAAGGGTACGTTGACGCGGCGGCCATCCTTCGAATTCAGCCGGATCAGCGCAATTATGCAATCTTTGTGCTTGAAAGAGCCGCCGCAGAATCGCAGAAAAAACCTATTGCTTTTGATGCTAAAGGTTCTAATTTAACGCCGTGGCAACAATTATTGATCGTACGCGAATGATGGCGACACCAATTATATCAATTTCATGCAAGTAGCGCTTTTTATCCCCTGCCTATCTGAACATTTATATCCCCAATCGGCCATGTCGATGGTCAAGATTTTACGACACATTGGTGCGGAAATTGACTATGTCGACGGGCAAACGTGCTGCGGCCAGCCCGCTTTTAATTCCGGCTATCGCAAAGAGATCATTCCCATTGCGGAACGATTCATCAAACTGTTTCGCCACAAACAATATGTGGTGGCGCCTTCAGGGTCATGCGTCGCCATGGTGAGAAAGTTTTACTATGATCTCGACATCCACCCCAATCTCCATCAAGCGCGCGACGATTTGGCGGCAAAGATATTTGAATTTACCGAGTTCCTGGTCGATGTAGCCCGCTGCGACGGCTTGGGCGGATCGTTCCCGCACGCGGTTACCTATCACGATTCATGCCATTTGAATCGAGAGTTGGGCATTCACGAACAGCCGCGTCAGCTCATTCGCGCCATCGCGGATGTGCAGTTTATTGAAATGGAGCAGTCTGATATCTGCTGCGGCTTTGGCGGTACCTTTTCATTCAAGTTCGCTGATTTGTCCATTGCCATGACTGAACGAAAATGTCGCTACATCGAAGAGAGCGGGGCGGAATACTGCATCGGCGCAGATTCGAGCTGCCTGATGAACATCGAAGGGTTTTTGCGCCGACACGGCAAAAAAGCGAAAACCATGCACATCGCCGATCTTTTAGCCGCCAGTTTGGGGTTGTAGATGAATTTACGCGCCTCCTCTACCCGTCAATACATCCGCACCGCATTGAAGAATGACAACCTGCGGCAGGCCGTCAATAAAGCCACGCAAACGGCTCTGCAGAAACGCCTAGCTATCGTAGAACAAACGCCCAATTGGGAAGATTTGCGCTTACGCGCTCATTCGATCAAACAAAACGTCATCGAACATCTCGACGAATATCTTGAACGATTTGAAAAGAAATGCGGCGAGAACGGCATTCACGTTCATTGGGCGACAGACGCAGAAGAGGCGCGAACCATCATTAAAAAAATCGTCCGCCAAAACAACGTCGCTTCCATCGTCAAATCAAAAAGCTTGACCACTGAAGAGATTCATCTGAATCCATTTCTCACAAATTTGGGCGTCGAAACGCTCGAGACTGATCTGGGTGAATATATTGTGCAGCTGCTGGATCAGACGCCGTCGCATCTCACCGCTCCGGCACTTCATTTAACCCGACAGGATGTGGGAAGGATTTTTCAGCAAAAATTAGGCGTGGACTATACCGAAAATCCGCATGAACTTTTGCAGATCGCGCGCAAAAAGCTGAGACAAAAGTTCCTGCAGGCTGACATGGGTATTTCGGGTGTAAATTTTGCCATTGCCTCTTCCGGCGCATTTGTGGTAATCGAAAATGAGGCAAACGCCAGATTGAGTATGGGACTGCCGCGCATTCACCTTGCGGTGATGGGAATTGAAAAGCTGATTCCCACTTTTCAGGATCTGCCCCTGTTTTTGAAATTGCTGCCGCCCAGCGCCACAGGACAGAAACAAACGGTTTATGTCAATATCATCGGCGGTGCGCAATATGATGTTCTCGGCGAAGGTCCAGAACAGGTGCATATTGTTCTTCTCGATAACGGTCGCTCAAAAATAGCGGCAGATGTCGAGTTGCGCGAGACGTTGTTCTGCATCCGTTGCGGCGCATGCCTCAATGTTTGCCCGATTTATCAACAGGTTGGCGGCCATGCTTACGGATGGATTTATATGGGGCCGATCGGCGCAACATTAATACCGCAATTTTTGGGTCTGCATGAAGGACGATTCGCACCCTTTCTCTCCAGTCTTTGCGGTGCCTGCCATGAGATTTGTCCGATGCGCATCCGTATTCCTCATCATCTATTAAAACTGCGAAACCAGGTAGTGGAAGCCGGATTTTCTAAAAAAGGTGAAAAATCTGTCTTTAAACTCTGGGCATTCCTGGCACAGCATCCTGTTCTTTATCGACTGACCACATGGCTGCCGGGGAAAATTCAAATTATTTATCGCAGACCCTTTCCTGCACCCGGTTACTGGAGAAAACGTGCTCTTGGTCTCTTTGATTCAAGAGGGTTCCGCAGACGTTTTCTCGATGAACAAAAACAACGAAAACGCAGAGCCAATATCGATCAACAACATGGGATGACCACATAAACCAGCATGAATAGCCGGGATAAAATATTGTCCGAGATCCGGTCCGCTCGACAGAATCCATCGCTTTCAGCGACCGCTTTTGAATCCATCAACACTGCGGGTGAAAAAGCTGCAGACAAGCCGCCGAAAAATCTTCCGGCGATGGTTCAGCAATTTCAAAAGGAACTACAGATCGTCGCCGGCGAATTTTACCTCGCCGACACTGAAGCAAAAGCGGTCGACATCATCGCCAATTGTTTAAAGCAGGAAGGCTTTTCCCGGTTGATGACATCAGGCACGCCGGGAGCGGAGAGGCTGGCGAAGCGGTTAAATGCAGCCTTCACCATCTTGTCGCCGCCTGCAGATCAGGAGCGCAAGTCCTATTTTGCCGACATTCCAGTCGCCCTTGTTGATGTCGATTGGGCGATTGCTGAAACCGGCGCCCTCGTGATTCATACCCGAGGAGCCAAAAGTACTTTCCCATACTTTCTTCCCCAATGTCTGATAGCCCTCGTTCGCTCCTCACAATTGCTGGCAGACAATCAGGAGCTATTCGATACAATTGAGGACAAGGATGCCCAAAACACCATGATGATCACCGGGCCAAGCCGAACGGCCGACATTGAAAAAATACTCATTCTCGGCGCCCATGGTCCACGACGGTTGTTGGTCATATTTATGGAAAATGAGTAGTTGTAGAAAAGAATGAATAGATATTAATTACCGAGGTGTCATTATGTCGCAAAAATTCATGGACATTTTTGGTGTCAAATCAAAATTGGAAGCCGGTCAAGGCACAGTCTACTATTATGCTTTAGAAAAATTGGAGCAAGCCGGTTACGGCTCTGTTTCCAATCTGCCGTTCAGCATCAAGGTATTACTGGAATCCGTGACGCGTAACTGCAATAACTATGACGTCACTACAGACGCGGTGAAAAATCTGGCCGGCTGGACTCCGCGACAAACCTCGACGACAGAGTTGCCGTTCAAACCGGCGCGAGTGTTGTTGCAGGATTTTACCGGCGTGCCTGCTGTTGTTGATCTGGCCGCCATGCGCTCGGCGATGTCTCGACTCGGCGGTTCACCCAAAAAAATTGAACCCCTGATCCCCTGCGATTTGGTCATTGACCATTCCGTGCAGACAGACGTTTTTGGCCGATCCGATGCACTGAAAATCAATATGAAAATCGAGTTCGAAAGGAACCGCGAACGGTATGAATTTCTGAAATGGGGGCAACAGGCTTTTGAAAAATTAAGAGTCATTCCTCCGGGTTTCGGCATCATTCACCAGGTCAACCTCGAATACCTCGCATCCGGCATTTTTGTGGAAGAAAATGTCGCTTATCCGGACAGCCTCGTCGGCACTGATTCTCATACGGTGATGATCAACGGACTGGGCATTGTGGGGTGGGGTGTCGGCGGAATCGAAGCCGAAGCCGTCATGTTGGGTCAGCCGCTCTATATGCTTGCGCCCCAGGTCGTCGGCTTTAAATTATACGGCGAGCTAAAGCCCGGAATTACCGCGACGGATTTAACGCTGACAGTCGTCCAGATACTGCGCAAAAAAGGGGTGGTCGACAAGTTTATCGAATTTTTTGGCCCTGGAGTATCCACGATGAGTTTGCCGGATCGTGCAACCGTGGCCAACATGGCGCCGGAGTACGGCGCAACGATGGGTTATTTCCCGATGGATGAGGAATGTCTGCGGTATTTCAAACGTACCGGTCGTGAGCAAGCTCAAGTTGACCTCATCGAGCGTTATATGAAGCAGCAGGGACTTTTTCGCACCGAACAGAGTCCAATTCCGGAATACTCCGAAATCGTCGAACTTGATATGGGCACTGTTGAAGCCGCTGTTGCGGGTCCGAAAAGGCCGCAGGATCTGGTTGCTTTGGGGAATGTGAAAAAATCGTTCCACACCGCTTTAACAACCCCGGTTGCGCAGCGAGGTTTCGAACTGGGTGAACTGCGTCTCAATAAAACAGCCGCAGTTGCCATCGACGGCAATCAATTTACGCTGCAGCATGGTTTCGTGGCGATCGCATCCATCACCAGCTGCACCAATACCAGTAATCCATCCGTGATGCTCGGCGCGGGTCTTTTGGCCAAAAAAGCGGTCGAATTGGGATTAAAAACGCCGCCTTTTGTCAAGACCAGTCTTGCACCGGGTTCGCGTGTTGTCACCGATTATCTCGATCAAGCCGGATTGACGCCCTATTTGGATCAATTGGGATTTCAAACGGTCGGTTATGGGTGCGCCAGTTGTATCGGCAACAGCGGTCCTCTGCCGGAAATCGTGACCAAAGCCATTGAAGAGAACGATCTGATTGCCGTGGCCATCCTTAGCGGCAATCGTAATTTTGAGGGTCGCGTCCACCCCTTGGCTAAAGCCAATTATCTGGCGTCCCCGCCCTTGGTCGTTGCCTATGCTTTAGCGGGAAGAATCGATATTAATTTTGATAATGAACCGATCGGTTACGATCGCTCTCAACGTCCGGTTTATTTGAAAGATATTTGGCCGACGGACCAGGAAATCAATGGATTATTAGAACAAACCACTGATGCTTCGGCTTATCGGAAAATCTATTCGAATCTCAATGCCTTTAATCCCCAATGGGATAAAATTGCTGCCTCGACAGGTGAATTATACGGGTGGCAGAAGGAATCCACCTACATTCAGGAGCCGCCCTTCTTTGAGGAATTGCAGAGCGATGTGCAATCCATTAAAGCCATCGAGAAGGCGAGAGTTTTGGCGCTGTTGGGAGATTCGGTGACGACAGATCATATTTCTCCGGCGGGTTCGATATCCAAAAAATCTCCGGCAGCTCACTATCTCATGCAACAAGGTGTCCAGCCCGCTGATTTCAACTCTTACGGGGCGCGGCGCGGCAATGATCGGGTGATGATTCGCGGCACCTTTGCCAACATCCGTCTCAAAAATCTGCTGGCGCCCGGCACCGAAGGCGGCGTCACACGACATCTTCCCGATGGCGAACAGCTCTCGATTTTTGATGCCGCAGTCAAATATAAAGACGAAGGCATCCCCCTCATTATCCTGGCCGGAAAAGAGTACGGCACCGGCAGTTCCCGCGATTGGGCAGCCAAAGGGACATTATTACTGGGTGTCAAGGCTGTGATTGCAGAGAGTTTCGAACGCATCCACCGCAGCAATCTGGTGGGCATGGGCGTCCTGCCGCTGCAATTCAAAACCGGAGATACCGCAGCGTCCCTTCGTCTCACCGGTGAAGAACTATATACCATTCAGTCGAGCGACAGTCTACAGCCGCTGCAAACCATAGAGGTGCTGGCGCAAAGAGCGGACGGCACGAAACTCAATTTCAGCGTGACCGTGCGCCTCGACACTCCAGTCGAGATCGATTATTATCGCAACGGCGGTATCCTGCCTTATGTTTTACGCCGATTGATCTAAATGCTTATGCCCGGTCATCCTGCGAGCTCATTTCATCTTTCCTGGGATGACCGGTGCGCCTCATATCAGTTCATCGTCGCTCCCCATGTAGCGTCAAAGGGGGCGAGGATGAGCATTAGGTTCCCCCTCAACATCTCGCCGCAAAGCCGTTCATCTTCGCACCCTGAGAAATATCAGAGCGCAACGATGACCATTGCATTCCCTCACAATCATGTCGCCTGAAAATACATCATCATCGATCCGGGGCTGGATCAAAAGTCTTTTTCCGCTTCTGATCCGACTCCAAACAGGAATAAAGATGACAGATTAACGCAAAACAGGTAGAGCAGGAACTGTAATAAAGATGATCAACCGATTTCGTTCCGGATATTTTCTTATTTCCCCTATTTTGTCATTCCGAGCGTCAGCGAGGAATCTTGGTATCGACGCAAGGGACAAGTATTTCCTGTGAAGAATGGACTCGGAAAAACGAGCGATGAAATACATGATATCAAATTGTTCTTTTCCAATTGGCGGTCATCGCTTTGTTCTGTCGGGAACAATCATATTTGCAGCAGACAAGATTTCTCCTCGCTCCGCTCGTCGAAAT
>RPQV01000089.1 GCA_003818595.1 Calditrichota bacterium | reverse complement strand
TGATTTCCACCGGCGATTCAAAATAATCAGCCCCCATCACAATGGAGTGGTCAATCAACGAATTTTCACCCACTCGAGATCGTAAGCCGATAATGGAGTGGTTGATGCGGGAACCCGTGATGATGCTGCCCTCACTCAATATTGATTGGCTGACTTCGGCCGATAATATTTTTGAACTCGGAAGAAAACGAGCATGGGTAAAGATCGGCTTTTCCTCATCATAAAAATTGAATTTTGGCAGAGGCTCCACCAAATCCATATGAGTCTTGAAAAGGCTTCTGATCGTCCCAATATCTTCCCAATAACCGCTGAAGAAATAGCCATAGACTTTCTTTTGTTTAATTGCGAGCGGGATTACACCCCTGCCAAAATCTTTATGTTCAGTATTTTGCAGCAACTCATACAGAACATCCCAGTTGAAAAGATAAATTCCCATGGATGCCAAATGCGTTCTGCCGCCCGGCTCTAATCCGAATTTATGAAAGACTTTATCAGACACTTTCATCTTTTCTCTTTGTGCTGATTCTTTCGGTTTTTCCAGGAAATTGGAGACACGAAAATTCTGATTCAATTTCATGATGCCAAATTCGGATGTCTGCTCTTCAAATACTGGATAAACTGATATAGTAATGTCCGCCTTTTTTTGGATGTGAAAATTGATGAATTTCCTATAATCCATTTTATAGAGATGATCTCCTGAAAGAATAAGCACCATATTCGCTCGCTGAAAGAATCGCATATTTTGACGAACGGCATCCGCCGTTCCCTGATACCAATCGAGACTTTCCATGGTCTGCTGGGCTGACAGGATGGTCACAAAATCCTTGCTGAAATGATCAAATAAATAGGTTTTAAAAATATGACGATGCAGTGACTCACTGCTGAATTGAGTCAAAACAAATATCTTTGTCAAACCGGAATGAATGCAATTGCTTATGGGAATATCAATAAGCCGAAATTTGCCCGCGATGGTTACTGCGGGTTTGCTGCGCAGTTTTGTCAGAGGATAAAGCCGGGTACCGCGTCCGCCGGCCAGGATAATGGTAATAACTTCATTCATTTTAAGCTTTTCATTATGTATGACTTGCGCGACCGAGGATGCGGAATTTGATAATTTTTACTCAATCATATGAACGACTTTACTGTTCGTTCGAATGAGTTTCAAGATCAGAGTTCTGATCAGCAATTTTTCTTCCTCGGTCTCCATAAGGCAATCTTTGGGGGATATATTTAGGTGACCAGAGCCCCCGTAACCAGGAAAAAAATTCCTTCACCTTTCCTCCGGGCGCCCGTGATCCTCCGCGAAATTGGTCTGAATTCTCCATTGTGAAAAATCCTCTTTCTCGTGACTCTAAATGGTAACGGCGTCAAGCACTTTATTTAAAACGAGCCTGCTGCAAAAGAGCAAATCGCCGCTCCTGAACGCACTGGATTCACTTTCTGTGATCCAGGATTCGGGCGAAAGCACTTTTGCAGCAGTCCTGCTCAGAGAAGGTTCCTAAAAGGGTCTTCTTGCGGGACCTCGCTTATCATCCCGAGGCCGGGCCTCGTTGACATTGAGACTTTTCCCTTTCAACTCTTTGCCATTCAGGCTGTCGATTGCTGTCTGAGCTTCATTCTGAGCAGGCATTTCCACGAATCCAAAGCCGCGCGATTCCCCGCTGTATTTGTCCTTTACAATCGAGACGGTTCCAATCTGGCCGAAAGTCGCGAACGACTGCCGCAGATCTTCTTCACTGACTTCACGTGATAAATTACCAACATAAATATTCATTGCTGTCTCCTTGGTTTTTGTTTTTTGGGTCTTACCGACCACCATTTCACTTATTACATAGAGCAAATCTGGTCATGACATCATGACAATTTTACTATTTATTCCTTCAACACCAGGCATAATTCAATCAGTTGGTATCCAATATGATCGGCAATCCATCTTTCCCGGCGCCGACGATGATCACCTTGGTGTTCGATGAACTCGCCAGTTTCTCGGTGGCTTCAATTCCCTTCCAGCGCAGCAGTTGTTCGCTGATGCCTGCAGCGACAATCGTCTGAAAGTCGGCAATGCCTTTTGCTTCGATTCTTTTCCGGTCAGCCTCCTGTTTTTCTTTCGTCAGGATGAATTCCATCCGCTGGCTCTCCTGATCAGCCTTTTGTTTTTGTTCAATGGCTTCTGTCAGCTGAACCGGTAATGCCACGTTACGCAAAGGCGTCGCTTCGATTATGACTCCGCGCGGCGCCACTATTTTTGCAAGCTCCTCCTGTATCGTCATACCCAACCGATCCCGTTCGGTTGAATAGAGTGCACTGGCCTGAAAGCTCGCCGTGACCGCGCGACTAATCGAACGGAATTGCGGGATGAGAATAATGGTTTCGTAATCGCCGCCGACAACTGTCTTGTAGACGCGAGCTGCAGAATCAGGATTAAGCCGATAGAGTGCGCTGATTTCTAATCCAATGGTGAGCCCTTCGCGTGACAGCACCTGCATCGTTTCTTTATGTTCCTTGGTCTGGATGGAGAATTTAATGACGCGCGCCAGCGGGTTCACCAAATTGATTCCCGCCGGAAAAGTTTTTTCTGACACAATACCAAAAAAATCTACAACGCCGACATGCCCTGCCGGAACCTGTGTAAAGCACTGAACGAGAGCAAGAACGCCGAATACAACCATGGCGATCAGGCTCCCGCTGCTGACAGGCCGAAAAGCGGCATAGTTTTTCTTTACTTTCCTTGCGGCGTTTTGCCACACAATAAAGGCGGCTAGGGCAATGAGTACGGCCGATATGAAAATCATGACCCGCTCCTTTGCATGCGATTGTCTGCATCACCTTGCATTTTTTTGCCTATTGAATGTTGATAAGGCTGACCACATCTCCTTTTTATCGAGCGATTGGAGTGTATTATCAGTTGCGTCATTGGGTCAATCATATTTTCTTGAAATACTGTTGGACTTTGGCCGCAATCTGACGATCCGTCATCTTGTCAACAGTTTCAATATTAACAACAAGCCCGCCAAGCTTGTCTTTCTCGAGACGCTTCCTCAGTTGATCCTTGGCCTCACCAGGACCAAATATCAGGATAGACTCTGCATCATGAATACACGAAATTACCTCGTCATAGTAAATGTCAAGATGTCCCTGAAAATCTCGTTCCTGACGATCATCTGCCGGAACCAAGTGTGATTCATAGGGAGAAGTTGAACGTATACCATCAAAACGTCCGAGCTGTTTTTCAACATTTGATTTTATCAGTTTTTGTTCAACCTTTTTGTCCATGACAAACACAATATTTGCCTTCTTATGATCAATCCACAAGCCCACATTTCTACTCATATATTTCTCTCAATTTTATAATGATTCTTTCTCCGGAAGCACAACATCCTCTTTCCCACTTGACATGCACTGGAAGCATTCCATCCTTTTGACGAATGCGCCGAGGATGAATATGCCCAGCCTCGGCAACGGGTATTGCGAAAAAATATACTGGTTGGGCGCCTGGGGTTCGATAACCACTATTTTATGTATCGTCTATTTATCTTTCCGCTTCCACAGATTCTTTCTGTTGCTTTTTTTGTTTCTTATCGTTTCTGGTCGCCTGCTGTTTTGCCTTTTGTTTCTTATCCTTTTCCCGATCCTTCTTGCCTTTATCACCCATTTGTTGCCTCCGTTCGTTTGATAACACTCATTATTTTGATTTAAATATCAGACCGTCCTCAGGGAATCATCAACAATATGTTGCATGCTTTTCCGGATGGTCGTGAGAATCGAATGTTCGGATGGTTCGTCGATGCGCATTGTGGGGGAATCTGATTGGTATAAAAAAGCAGCTTTACCTTCTGCCGAAAACGTCATGATTTTCAGCATCGGGTTTTCAGTCAGCAATTGACGGCATATTCTTGGCTCTCCGGTATCCTTCATCGGGGCAATGAGAACAACGTCCACCATGATTTCCCTGACAGCAATCAAGAGTTCTATCGGATCAAGCACTTCACCGACCACCTCCATATCCGGCTGGTGCTCCACCATGCTTTTAATCACTTCCGAAAGCATTTTAGGTCGACTCGCCAGAATTAATTTGATTTTATTATTCTTATGTCTCATTTCATAAACAGTATAGGCGATCAGGAGCGAAAATACAATAGACCGGAAGGTTCAAAAGAGGACTAGACAAAGGACTAGGATAATATGGGTACGAGTCGGATTCTGGTGAAAAAAGTACCAGTACTTTAGAAAGGCAAATCGTGGTGTTATGGCTGCTTTTTAAGCAGATTCCTCTGGCGGGCGAATTCTACGGCTTCGAGGCGGTTATGCAGTTGCAGTTTGTCGAGAATATTGTGAATGTGATTTTTTACTGTCTGGGTTTCGATGAAAAGTCGCTGGGCAATTTCTTTATTGGCCAATCCTTCCGCAATCAAGTTGATAATATCAACCTCTCGGGCTGTCAGTCTGACTGAACTCTTTGACAGCTTCGGCATACGTTCAACGGCCAACTCGGCGATGCGGGAGAACAATGAAGCTGCCATGCGCGGAGAACAAAACGATTCACCGCGATCTGCCGATCGAATGGTTTCGACCAGATAAGTGAAAGAGGCTTCTTTTAAAACATATCCGGCTGCGCCGGCTTCTATGCATGCCATGATTTCATCGGTCAAGTCGATCATTCCGAGAATGATCACTTTGACTTCCGGCGCCTCTTTGTGCAGTGCCTGGGTCACCTCGATTCCATCCTTGCCGGGCATGCCAATATCGATGAGCGCCACTTCCGGACGCAATTCTATAATCTTTTCCAAAGCCAGGCGGCCGTTGGCTGCGGCTCCGACAACAACGAGGTCTTCCTGCTCGGCCAACATGGAAACCAGACCCTCGCGCAGCAAACGATTATCGTCAACAATAAAAACATGAATATTCTTGTTCATTCAAGATTACCTCTGAACATCACAATGAGACATGCCATCGATATTTCCCCTTCATGCGATGACAATACCTCTTTGATTTATAATACGATAACTGACAACGAAAGGCAAGGGCAAAGTTGAGTAAATATCTTTACATTCTTAATGGCTGGATGGAAATCTCAGCCGGCGGGTTTTTTCCCAAACCAGCCAAAGTATTCCGGCAACTGACCCGTCTCTTTGGTGAATTTGTACGTCTTGACAAGTTCATCACGAGGTTTCACACCATCCTTGACTGCGGCCTCGTACTCTCGTAGAAAGTGCTCTTTATGATTTAAAGAAAACAAAAGCCTCAATAAAATATAAAGTGATATTTCTTTGTCCGACTCGATGTAATTCTGTTGAAAAAAAGTTATAGCGTTGTCCATTTCGAACATTTTGACATAACATAAAAAACCAAACTCTGTCAGATTGTTAATATTGGTCACGATGTCGTATTGCGAGTATTTGTCCTTTGCTTTGGGATTCAGACTTGCCTTTTCGAGCTGCAAAAGCTTGCTGTTTTCTTCAAGCGCCATCTCCAGCATGTCTATTGACCTGCAAAAGGAGAGGATAACTTGAATGAGATTTGAATAGAGTGTTTACCTATTAAGACTATTATGCATCATTAACTTGAGAGCATTGCTAATAAATGCTCTTTTAGGTTCAATTTGATATTTGAGAAAAAGCACTCGATTGAAAAATTCTGTTTGTTCGACGCCGATTGACTCGAAAGAATCATAGCTGTTAAAAATTGTATAGCTGCAGGAATAACAGAGCAGGTTATACAGTTTTTCCAGCAATTCTACGGCCGGCGACAAATTGGATTCGACTTGTGAAGAAAGGGATAATTCTTTGTATAATCGTTTGACAATAAATCGCCATTGGGAACGCTCTTTTTTCGAGACGAATTGATTGGGAATAAAATATAATTCATTCCTAGCGAATTCGATAAAAGCCTCGGCGTCAATTCTTAACAGTTCGATATCTGGGGCTTGCGGCTTTTTTGCACCTTTTCTGCCTTGAACAAATTTATCAGGATTTATGATGATGGAATCAATTTCCTTGGACTCTTTGATTGATTTGGGAATCGCTCGATAGATTTCGATAATCGCAAGCTTTAACTTTTCAGGTGAATGATTTGCCAGATGATTCTTAACTTCCTCTATTTTCATTTTTCTCTTTCGTTGTTCGTGAATGACTTGATCATCTCACAAAATATGACATGTGCAGTTCAATGTCAAGAGGCTGAACATCAGGCTACCCCCCAAAATTTTGCAGAAAGACCAAGAAGAGCTTTCTCTTCCCGACCCCGGGGTTGCCGCCTTCACAAACATGGGAAAAAGACTATGGTTATGGGCGGCAACCCCGGGGTCTGTCAAACTTCTGCAGTCCCTTTAACAGGTTCGCCGATAACTCTAAGCGGCGGTTCACTCAATCTGCTTCTAATTGCTTCAACTCCTGTTGTGATGAGACGGAAAAACCCAGATCTTTAAGCAGTCCGTTCGCAATGCTGTAAATCCAGCCATGGAGGATCAGTGGTTGTCCTCTTTTCCACGCCTCCTGCACCGGCGTCGTGTTGCCGACATTAACCACCTGCTCCGCGACATTGAGCTCACAGAGACGATCCATCCGCTCGTCTTCATCGGTCACAGCCGCCAGTTCTTCCCGCCGCTTTCGATAGATGTCCCGTATATGACCCAGCCAATTATCGATAAGCCCATGAGCGCGATTATCCATCGCCGCCTTGACTCCGCCGCAGCCATAGTGCCCGCATACGATGATGTGTTTCGTCTTCAAAACCTCTACGGCATATTGAATCACTGAAAGACAATTCATGTCCGAGTGAACGACAAGATTCGCAACGTTCCGATGGACAAAGATCTCGCCGGGAAGCAGTCCCACTATTTCATTGGCCGGGACACGACTGTCCGTGCACCCGATCCAGAGGTACTCGGGCGTTTGTTGTCGGGTCAACTTTTGAAAAAACGTTGGGTCTTCCCGAGTCATTCGGGAGGACCATTGATGATTGTTTTCGAATAGATGGGGAAGAATTTTCACGAGTCGAGCCTTTCCGCGCTGGTCAGTCCTGCAAGATAAATATGAAGATTTTTAAAATCCGCGTCAACAACTTTTTCCATCAGTTCATCAGGCGCAAAGCAGAGCCTCGCCGGCCATTTCCAGGGCAGAATCAACGATTGACGCAAATTGCTCAAATTATTCATAGACAGTGCATTTTTTTCACATCCCATGCATAAAATTAGCATTTTAAAAAACCGTTGTGCGAATATAAAACATTAGATTATTGTTTTTCAATGAGTTGTCCACTCGTTATATTTTGGCATTGGCTTTGATTGATATTGGTTGAAACCGATCAAATAAAGGAGGCTGTCATGAAAAACAAACTGTACACACTCGTGCTTTTTATTCTGGCTGCGACGAGTTCATTGTTTTCGTATGCCTATCTCTATGTCCAAGATCCCCGTAGCTGGGGTGGAGGCACCGGAACGATCGAGGAGGCCGTCATTTCAATCAAGCCAAAGGGTTTGTTCATGGAATGCGGACTCTACCTCACTTTCTCCGCACGAAATCTCAATTTTAATCCGACAGATTCTCTTGAAGTTACATTTAATTTTTCGCTGCCTGCCGGATCCATCGTCCACGATTCGTGGTTGTGGATCGAAGGAGAAATCATTCAAGGCGAAATCATGGATAAATGGACAGCCGCATCAATTTATGAAGACATCGTAAAGCGGCGGAGGGATCCATCAATTTTGTACAAACGCTATAACGATTATTACGAGCTTCGCATTTTCCCTATGGCCGGAAACCAATCGAGAAAAGTGAAATTAACCTACCTCGTACCGACGCAATGGAGCGCAACAAATGTCATTGCGCCGGTGCCGATTGACTTGTTGCAGGCCTCGGCGACGCCGGTGAGCAAGTTTACGATTTTCAGCTGGATGGATGAAGAATGGAAGAATCCGCAGCTTTTAGAATTTCCAAACACCTTTTTTAAAAACAAAACAGATAACATTTTCGGCAATTATCAAAGCGCTTCGCTGCCTTCCGCAGCATTGAATACAACGCTTCATTTTATGGTTGATTCTCCCCTGAAGGAAGGTATTTATTTGAATGCCGTAAAAGGCATTGATGATAATTTTTATCAACTGGCTTTTCTGCCGACTGAGGTGCTGAACCTGCAGGCGAAGCGCAAAGTAGCCATTCTATTAGATTATCAAACGGGAAACAGCACTTACAGCAAACAGCAGGTGCTCGATACCATCAAATCTCTCATGCTCACCAATCTAACCGACAATGATGAGTTCAATATTTTCTATGCAAATCTCACGGCCAACAAGCTATTGGATACTTGGGTGCCTGCCACAAAGCAAAATATCGAAAACTCTATAAGCACCCTCAAGAATAAATCCTTTGGAGATTACAGTAGCCTGCCGTTGCTGTTTCAAGCGAGCATCAATTTTATCAAAGCAAATGGCGGCGATGGCCTTTTACTGCTTTTTGCCAATACGGATCAATTCCGTACTTATGAATCAGCGAATGCACTTGTTCGTGATATTCATACAATGATGGAGTCAATTCTTCCCATCCATATCGTTGACTTTCAGGATAATAACAATAATTACGATTACATTGGCGGACAATACTATGCCGGGAATGATTATCTTTATCTGAATCTCTCGAAAATGTACAAGGGGAATTATTTAAATGTACGACGCGGCCAATCATTCCCGCAGATCGGCGACGATATTATGAAAAAAATGGGCAGTTTTATCAAATCATTCGATCTCCACCCAACTGTTTCAGACGGATTTACTTTTGCGCGATATACACTCAATGGTGAATCTCAAACGATGTACCTCAATTCGCCGATTCTTCAGATCGGAAAATTCAAAGGCGGACCCACTTTCACGATTCAAACTGCGGGTGAATTTAACACCGATACTTTTTCAAAAAACGTTGAAATTGACCAGGAAGACATTTGGGATGGTGATGCGCTGGTGCGGGAAATGTGGACGGGACAATATATCGCCGAATTGGAGCGCGAACCCCAATATAACGACATCGTCAGCGAAATTGTCGCGAAAAGCGTAGCTTCGCGCGTGCTTTCAATTTACACCGCGTTCCTTTGCCTGGAGCCCGCCAGAGGCGGCAAAGTGTGCTATGACTGCATGGACGAAAGCAGTTTATTAAGCAACACAACCGCTTTGCAGGATGCGGAGGCGGACACGCTTTTTCAGGCGTTTCCGAATCCCTTCAACACGCACACGAGAATTGAAATAAAGCTTGCAGACACTTTTAATTCCCGTGATATAAAGTTTGAAATATATAATGTCCTTGGGCAGGTGGTTCGCACATTTCAGCCGACAGAATCACATGATGAAAAAAGATTTACTTTTCTGTGGGATGGAACTGATGAGTTTGGCGGGGATGTTTCCAGCGGCACTTATTTTTTCGTCGTGAGAACGGCAGGGCAACAACAATCGCTCAAGCTTTTGCTGATGAAGTAGATACCAAGGCACGATAAGACGCCCCTCTGTGTAACTTTGTGCGAAGTTAATGCTTGCGTTTGACAGACCCCGGGGTTGCCGCCCATAACCACTGCTTTTATTATCCCAT
>RPQV01000088.1 GCA_003818595.1 Calditrichota bacterium | reverse complement strand
TAATGGACTTGAAATTCTTAATCCGCGTTCCAAACAATTCATGTTGATCAGCTCTCCCTTAAAACCTCGCTTGACTTCCAACTGGGCTTTGACCGGTATACAGGACAAGAACGGCGATATTTGGATTGGCACACGAGAAGGGCTGAATAGACTTTGTAAAAGCGATTGGGAAAGTGGACAATATCAGTTTTTTCACTATTTGCATCGAAATTACGATTCTCAAAATCCAAGAGCCAAGATCGTACAAACCGTGTTTGAATCATCCAAAGGAGATCTATTCGCCGGCACGTTGGATGGTCTTTATCGCTATGCGGCCGAACGTGACACCTTCGATCTGGTCCTGACTCAAGAGGGCGCCTCGATTAAAGGTATTTTCCGCATTCTTGAAGACGATCAGGAAAGTTTATGGATCAGTACCATGAACGGCTTGACCAAACTCGAACCGTCCGGTCGAGCTACTCAATTTGACAAGAGCGATGGCCTGCAAAGTGATGAATTTGCTTTCGGTGCCTTAAAGTGCTCGTCGGGTCAACTTTATTTCGGCGGCCTGAATGGGTTTAACCGCTTTATGCCCAGCGAAATCATTCGGGATGAAAAACCGCCGGAAGTTGTATTGACAGATTTTTTGTTGTTCAACCGATCGGCGCCCTTGCGTACCGTAATAAATCCAAAAGAGAATACCTTTAATAATTATCCGCTTATTACGATTCGTCCTGATCAGAATGTGTTCTCGTTCGAATTCGCCGCTTTAGATTATGCCAATCCTGCAAAATGCCGATATGCATATCAGATGGAAGGAGTCGATGCTGATTGGATTTTCACTGATTCAGGTTTTCGAGTCGCCGCTTATCGGAATCTGGCCGGCGGCAAATACAGTTTTCACGTGCGTGCAGCAAATGGTGACGGAGTTTGGAACGATCATGGTCTGCGCCTGAACATTCGCGTCATTCCGCCATTTTGGAAAAGCAATTGGGCTCTGGCGCTCTACTTGGTTTCCGCTGCGGTGATTTTGCTGTTGCTTCGTGCCGTCATTATTGCTAAAACTCATTATGAAGCTGAATTGCGCATGGATCAGATGAAGCTCAATTTTTTCACTCATGTTTCACATGAATTTCGTACTCCCTTGACCCTCATCCTGGGTCCGCTCTCCAAGATCCTTCAGGATGGAGAAACCCTTCCTGAAAACAAACGACTTTTTTACCAGGCGATTATTTCACGCAGCGCAAAAAGACTGCATCATTTGATTGGACAAGTGATGGATTTGCAAAAGCTTGAACACGGTGGTCCGGAATTGGAGCGAGAATGGTCAAATATCGGACATCTTGTTCAAAGCATTGTTGAATCATTTTCTTTTCTTGCTGATTCACGGCAAATTTCGCTGAATTTCCATTGCGACGAGCCAGAAATCTGGGCAATGGTGGATGGTGACAAGATTGAAAAAATTACTTATAACCTGATTTCGAATGCACTGAACTATACGCCCGCTCAAAAGAGTGTTGATGTCCTCGTGGTGCATCACAAGTCAATCGCAGAATGTGGTCATCGAAAAGGGATGCCGAAGCGATATCCGCTTTTTGACGGGAACAAGAAAGAGCTTGTCGAGATTTCCATTGTCGACACTGGTGTCGGTATTGCCTCAAAGCATCTGCCCCACATTTTTAATCGATTTTATCGCGGTGATCATGAATCAGGTTATGGGAGACCCGGAACGGGCGTTGGTCTGGCACTTTCAAAACAGCTGGCCGAGCTGCATGGCGGACTGCTTTTTGTGGATAGCGAAGTGGGTAAGGGATCGTGTTTTACACTCCTGCTGCCGATCAGTGAAGATGAGAAGAAAGACGGCATAATGAATCCTCCAGTTACAGTTTCGGCCCTCGATCCGCCAACGCCCGTGCAATTACCGGCCGAATCGTCTGCGCAAGCTGACGCGCCATCTATTCTCGTGATCGAAGATGATCTTGACATGGGTTTGTACATTGTCGGTGAATTATCAACAGATTATGCGGTGATGTCGGTCGTAAATGGTCAAGAAGGTATAAAGGTGGCGATTGAAAGGATCCCCGATCTCATCATCTGCGACGTGATGATGCCCGAAATGAGTGGGTTCGATGTGTGTCGTACAATCAAAGCCGATCAACGCACCAGTCACATTCCCATGATTTTGTTGACAGCACGAACCGAAGAAGAATCGCACCTGCATGGTCTGCAATTGGGTGCGGATGATTACGTCAAGAAACCATTCGATCCTCTCCTTCTGCGCGCACGAGTTGACAATCTGCTGCAAACCCGTAAACGATTGCAGGAGCAGTTCAGCCGGCAAATATTGCTGCAACCGGCTCAAGTTGCCGTTACCTCGACAGAGGCACAGTTTCTCCTCAAAACAATGGGAATTGTTGAAAAGAACATGGGAGATGAATTCTTTACTGTGGACGTGCTGGCTCGGGAAATTGGCCTCAGCCGTTCACAAATGTATCGAAAAATGCAGGCGCTGACCGGTCAGTCCCCACAGGAATTAATTAGCGAAATGCGGCTCCAAAGAGCCGCGCAGCTGCTTTTGACCAAACAATTAACAGTCAGCGAGATTGCATATCAGACCGGATTTTCCGACCCCGCCCATTTCAGCAAATCTTTCAAAAAGCGCTTTGGCTGCCCACCCTCCAGCTATCAGGGATAATTGACTGATTACGGCTTCGTTCCTTCTATGCAACATAAATACATCAATTTGAGACGTACAGACATGGTGTATTTAAGCGGATATACTATATTCATGCCTTGACGTTTATCGGAAAAGTAAACAATGAAATATCTGAACATATCGAAAAAACGGCTTTATTTATATGAGCGATTGGCAATCGTGGTTTTACTGGTGCTGTTGCTGATTATTTTTCTTTTATTGCGGGGAAATTAATTTTTGAGGCAAGGAGGTGATGGACTGAAAATTATCGTTTACAATAAATAGTTAATGATCTTAAAATTCAAATTTTCGGAGGTAAAGATGAGAACGAACATTTTGTTTTTGTTTATTTTGGTTTTCACGATTTCTGCAGTCGCGGATGTGCCTGCCCCAAACAGCTTTTATGATTTTGAGGAAACTGAAGGCACGACGGTTATCGATCAGGGTTCTGCTGCCAATAATGGCGAGATTGTCGAAGGCTCGGGTGTGTTGGTGCGATCGACCGGCGGTATTTTTACCAAACCAGATGAAGGACGCGGCTGCATCGAGTTTACTGAAGAAAATGCCTTTGGCGAACTTGTCTATATTTTCATTCCTTTCAAAGATTTTATGAATTCACCGAACTACACCTTTTCTGCTTGGATTCAGTATGTTGGTGCACCCAATTGGGGTTATGTTTTCTGGATGGGCGGCGATGTCTGGCCTGAAGATCCAATGGAGCGTCATGTCGACGTTTGGTTGAATCCCGGGAACAACGGCGTGGACTGTATTTTAAATAGCGTTGACGGCAGCCAGCCTCGGGTAGCGACACTGGAAAGCGAATGCGGAATTGGGGTTATGGATGGCGAGTGGCACTTGGTGACCATTACTTTGATCAATGGCGTATCGATGAAATTTTATCTGGATGGAATCATTGCTGCTGAAACAGAAGCGACGGCGGAAATCGTCATCAACAGCGGCGATGATCTATACTTGGGTGCCAGACCGAATGATGCTGATGCTCTCACTTCGGTCAAACTCGTCGGCCTGATGGACCGTGTCAGAATATGGGATGTTGCCCTTGATGACAGTCAGAATGAAATGCTCTATCTGATGGAAGGTCCGAATGGAGGTTCGGTAGGTGTGGTCGAAAAACCTTCTGCACCGCAGACATTTGCACTCCTGAGCAACTATCCGAATCCTTTTAATCCCAACACAACGATTAGTTTCTCCCTTGATAATACTCAGGACATCCACTTGGACGTGTTTGACGCTTCGGGACGTAAAATCCGAACTTTGGCCCAAGGAATCATGCAACAGGGCCGGCATTCGATGTCATGGAACGGGGCGGATGACAACGGGAATGGCGTCCCCAGCGGTATCTACTTCTGTCGGCTGACCGGCAATGGTAAAAGTGAATTGCACAAAATGTCTCTGATTCGTTAAATCGATAAGGCTCTGCTGCCCGCACTTTAAGCGGCAGAGCCAACTACATTTTAAGGGGCTAATGGAGAAACCCCGCAGTGCAGCATGCTTGGAAATTGAGTCGGGAGCTTTATGGTTGAATAATTTCAGCAAGCAACAGCGAATTCCATTGATAGAAGTATCCCATGGAATTTGCCAACTTGATTTTAATCCTGCGGAATAACTACATTTGATTTGATTATTTCGAGGCCTTTATGCACGGTTAGCCGTGGATGAGTATCGTTTTGCAGGATTATTGATCAGGAGTAAATCATGTCAAGCCTTTTGTTTAAGCGGATCTTTTTTGTCAGTGCATTTTTAGCACTATGTGCTGTTCGGTGTCACAAGGAATCACCCGCTGAACCGCAATCTCCATCATCCCGATATACCACATTTAAGGTTGAAGGCCGGCATTTGGTAGATCGGTACGGTGAAAAGGTGGTGCTGCGGGGGGTCAATGCCATGATTATTTACTGGGATAAATTGGGCAATGTCACCTATCCGGAAATTGCCAAAACCGGTGCCAATGTGGTGCGGATATTCTGGATGAATGATCCGATCGCCACTGCATCTGATCTGAGTCGCACGCTGGCAAATTGTATTCAAAATCACATGATTCCCATGCCCTGTGTGTGGATGGCTACGGGGAAATGGGACCAGCTTGATGACTGCGTGGATTTCTGGTGTAAAGGTGATATAGCTGCCGTACTCAAAGGCCATGAAAAAAATATCTTGGTGAACATTGCCAACGAAGCGGGTGATGGAAACGTAACCGATGCACAATATCGAGCGGGATACGAGAAAGCGGTCAACCGCATGCGCACGGCGGGCATACGGTGCCCATTGGTGATCGATGCATCCAATTGGGGTCGCGGGGAAAAATATGTTCTCAATAATGCCCGCTATCTGATAGACAAAGATCCGGAACACAATCTGATTTTTTCTTGGCATCCTTGGGATCCCATTTCGTGGGGTGGCACCAAAAAGCGAATTCAGGCCACAATCGATTCTGTCGTCGTAAAGGAGATTCCTTTTATTATCGGTGAATTTTCGCGCAGCGAGCAGGCGGATAGTCGCGCATCATCCACTCCCATCGAGTGGCGTTTTATCATGGAATATGCCCATCAGAATGAAATCGGCTGGTTGCCCTGGGTGTGGTGGTGCTGCAGTGAACCCAACGATGGCCACAGCCTGACTCAGGACAAGCTCTATGGTCATTGGGACAATTCACCATGGGGTGTGGAAGTGGCGGTCACCAGTCCGTTCAGTATTCAAAACACGTCTGTCCGCCCGAAATCTATGCAGTGAGGGGAACCATTTTTTTGAACATCGAAAAAAAAGATACAATTATTCCTTTGCAAGGTTTTCTTGATCTTCAGAAATCGGCGATGGCTACAAGATCAGATGGCTTACGTTCATCTCGATTAATTCACCGAAAGCAGTCGGTAAATCATATTTTACCGGTCCAATGCCCGGCGCAAACCACCAATAATGTTCGCCGACGAAAAGAGGCCGCTGAACAGATTGAGGATAGGTAAAGGTCAATTTCATTTTAATACAGTCGGGGAAAATACCGGCTTGAGTTTTGACATCTTCTATATTTTGTATCTGATAATCAACAGTAATCTCGTTCTCTGTTTTTACGGTATCTGTTTGAGTTTCAATAGATATAATCCGCATCAGTTCACCAGATTCATCGGAAAAAGGGGCAAATAAAAGGGGCGGATCAAAATTAACCTGCGGCAAAAGAGTTGACTGCGGTTCAAACGAATACCATCGCAATTGGTTTTTTACGATTTTATACTTTTCTTTCCAGAGGACGACTTGAAGGGAATCGACAAACGACAAAGTAACCGTTTCCTCACCTCCGCTTTTAATAATTTCATCCACTTTCATCGTGTGGATTTGTCCGCTGAAATGCCAATAATTATCTTTAGAAATCGGAAAGTAATGAAGCGGATTAAATTGGTCTGCCCGATCACAACTGGAGAAAAGCGTTATGATGGTGAGTAGGTATAAAATTATGAAAATCAATTTGGATCGATCAGAGGCTCGCATTGGCAGCATGGCTGGACTATTCTCACAATGAATGGTTTGAAATTATTTCCCTTTTTTGTTCAGTTCTCGTTCAATCCCTTCCCTCATGGCATTCCACGCCAGCATCGCGCACTTGACGCGTGTCGGGAATGCGGCAACGCCTTGGAAAGCAGCCAATTCGCAAGTGTCGTCGATGTGAGGATGATCATGATCATCACAATCACCTTTGACCATCTCGGCAAATTCCTGAAACAACTGTTTCACTTCTGTTGTGTTTTTGCCTTTGATATTTTCGGTCATCACCGATGCTGAGGCCTGACTGATGGCACATCCGCTGCCGGTGAATTTTATGTCATCAACGACATCATTTTTGAATTTGAGCGTTACTTTAATCTCGTCGCCGCAGAACGGATTGCGCCCGTCAACGGTAATATCCGCATCCTCCACAATGCCCTGATTTTTCGGCTGCTTATAGTGGTCGAGGATGATTTCCTGATATAGATCATCTAATTCCATCGTGAAAAATATCCTATTGCTTCATGAATGACGCGAATGAATTTGTCAATTTCCTCTTTGCTATTATATAGGTAAAAACTGGCACGGGCTGTCGAAGATATCTGCAGTTTCCTCATAATTAAGCGAGCACAATGATGACCGGAACGAATAGCAATGTTGCGGCTATCGAAAAATGTGGCCACATCGTGCGCATGAATTCCGGCGATCGCAAAAGAGATCACCGGCAATCGCTGTCGGTGAGGGCCGAAAATGCGGATTTTTTCCAGCGGTTCCAACTGATTAAGACAATATTCTGTCAATGATCGGTCGTGCGCTTCAATGCGTTCCATACCGATTTGTTCCAGGAACTCGATCGCCGCCCCCAGTCCAATGACAGCCGGGATATTCTGCGTCCCCGCCTCGAATTTCCATGGCAGCTCGGCCCAGGTGGATTCATAATAATTGACATCATCGATCATCGAGCCGCCAAACAACACCGGATCCATCGCATCTAAATGTTTTTCTTTGCCGTATAATATCCCGATTCCCATCGGACCCAGCATTTTATGCCCTGAAAAGAGATAAAAATCAGCATCAAGGTCTTCCACATTCACTCGGGCATGCGGTACATGCTGAGCACCATCCACCACAACGACTGCGTCAACTTGGTGTGCCTTTTCAATCACCTTTTTTACATTGACGCGGCTGCCGAGAACATTGGAGGCATGGGTGATGGCAACCAGGCGAGTCCGTTCTGTTACCAAATCATCGAGCGCCTCCAGCTCGAGTTCACCGTTTTGATTCAGCGAGATGAATTTCAATATTGCTCCATTGCGCTTGGCCGCCATTTGCCAGGGGACGAGGTTGCTGTGATGCTCCATTTCACTGATCAGAATCTCGTCGCCGGGTTTTAAAAATTTGTTTCCCCAACCAATAGCGACAAAATTAACCGCTTCAGTGGCGCCTCGGGTGAAAATGATTTCGTGGGGATGCGCGGCACCAATAAATTGAGCGATTTGCAGCCGAGCACATTCATATCCGGCTGTTGCTCTTTCTGCAAGTTTATAGGCACTGCGATGGATGTTTGAATTATATTCCTCATTGAACTTGCGGATCGTTTCCAGAACTTGGATAGGCCGTTGCGTTGTTGCCGCGCTGTCCAGATAGATTAATCCCTTATTCTCAGGATAATTGAAAATGGGAAATGAACGCCGGATTTCTTCAACGTTCAATGGCTCGCTAATGGTTTCAGCCAAACTCATCTGTTTATGCCCATATGGTCATTTTTCAAGATTTGCGTTTGTTTCCTATGCAATTTCGATTTCAACCACGCCGTTTTGAACGCGGACCGGATAGGTGGCAATAGCTTCATAAGCGGGCAGAGAAAGTGCAGCGCCTGTTTTGGGGTCGAATTTGGCGCCGTGAAACGCGCAACATAAACAACCGTCCTCATACCATCCTTCTGAAAGCGGAAATTCTTCATGGCTGCACTGATCTTTCAAAGCGTAAACCTGATCACCATCGCGAATCAGGACGACTTTATGACCAGCCGCATCAACAGCTCGCAAGACCCCTTCCGTCAAACTGCTGAACTCGCAAACCCGAATAAATTTACTCATTTTGAAAATCTCTTCCAAATGGTTAATGATTATTTGCTGCAAAGCAGCCGCATAGAACAGAGATTCATTGATTCTCAAAGCATGTTCAATTCAAGTTTTGCATCGTCAGACATCATGCCTGGATGCCACGGCGGTTCCCAGACCACCTCTACCGCAACACTTTTTACAGACTCTATTTCTTCGATGCGAAATTGGACTTCCTCTGGTAAAGATTCAGCGACCGGACACATGGGGGATGTCAAGGTCATGACAATTTTAACATGGTCCTGATCATTCACTTCTACTTCATAGACAAGACCAAGATCATAAATATTCACCGGGATTTCGGGATCATAACAGGTCCTCAGGATCTCGATGACTTTGTTCTGAAGAGTGAATTCTGCCATTTTGATTTCTTTCTTAAAAGGGTCATTGGACTTGCTGATCTGCAAGAAACTGAGATGAATTCTCCTTTAAGCGTATTTCAACCAGATGCGCTACGGTCTCTCGCAGCGAATCATCAGGTATGGTGTCAACGACTTGACCGGCAAAAGCCTGAATCATCAAATGGTGGGCTTTTTCTCTGCTGATTCCGCGACTGCGCAGGTAAAAAATGCCGTCTTCATCAAGTTGACCGACGGTTCCGCCATGTGTGCAACGGACGTCATCCGCATAGATTTCCAGTTGCGGTTTAGTGTCCACGACTGCTTCCTCTGAAAGCAGCAAATTCTGATTTGATTGAATGGCATCAGTCTTTTGGGCGTCTTGATGCACATGGATTTTGCCGCTAAATACCGCTCTTGCCTGATGGTTCAAGATTCCTTTGTACAATTCGTGACTGTTGCAGTGAGGTTGGGCATGCTCAATGACCGTATGATTATCGACCAACTGACGATTTTGGGCCAGGTATAAGCCGTTGAGCGTGCATTCGGATCCTTCCCCGTTCAGCAGTGAATGGATATCATTCCTGACGATTTTTCCTCCGAATGAATAATTTTGTGAAAAAAAATGACTATTACGATCCTGCGCGATGTGCATTAATCCGAAATGATAGGCCTGTTCGCTCTCCAGTTGAATTTTATAATGATAAAGTTGCGCATTGTCCGCCAAAATGATTTCGCTGACGACATCGGTGAAGTAGATTCCTTGATCTAAAGTTAGATATCGCTCATCAACGGATATTTGGGAGTTTTTGCCCACTCTGTATAGGTTGCGTGGGAAAGAGAGTCCCGGCTGTGTACCGTATTTTGAGATGAACAATAACTGAATCGGTTTTTCAATGACGACAGAATCGGCGACATTCAAATAAACACCGTCTTGGAAAAAGGCAGTATTCAATGCCGCAAAATTGTTCCGCTTGTGGTCAATATGTTTTGTCAG
>RPQV01000087.1 GCA_003818595.1 Calditrichota bacterium | reverse complement strand
ATGCTGTCAAACTGCAGGCGGAAGGTGCGGACATTATCGACATCGTCGGTGAATCAACCCGTCCCGGTGCTGAGGCGGTACCGCTGAACAAGGAGCTGGATCGGGTTTTGCCGGTCATTGAACAACTCGCATCCCTCTTATCGATACCCATCTCTATCGACACCTATAAATCCGCGGTTGCCGATGCGGCATTAGCGGCAGGTGCAGAAATTGTCAATGACATCAGTGGCTGTCGCTATGATCATAAAATGGGCGAAACGGTTGCGCGGTACGGCGCCGGATTGGTTTTGATGCATATGAAGGGAGAGCCGAAAACCATGCAGGACAATCCCTATTATGAGGACGTCCTGCTCGACATCATTGATGAACTCGATAAAAGCGTGCAAATCGCGCTGGCGGCGGGAGTTCGACGAGACCAAATCGTGATTGATCCCGGGATTGGATTCGGCAAAAGGCTGCAGGACAATCTGCAGATTCTCAACGAACTGCAGATCCTTGAACAATTGGAACTGCCAATTATGGTCGGTCCCTCACGGAAATCATTTATCGGCAAGCTGCTTGATCTCCCCAGCGAAGAACGTTTAGAGGGAACCATTGCTTCGATTACTGCAGCAATTTTGCGCGGCGCGCATATAATTCGCGTTCACGATGTCAAGGCGGTTAAACGCGCTGCAATCATTGCTGACGCCATTGCCGGTCACATTGAAACTGTACAGTAAAGAGTATGCGATTCACCCTATTTCATATTGGTTTTTTGCCCGTGACCATCATGGACATCCTCGATATCGCCGTGATGTCCTATATTATTTATCGTCTCTATAAATTTCTCCACGGTTCCCGCGGGGTGCAAATGTTGGTTGGATTGATCATTATCCTTGTCGCTTCCAGCATTGCACCGCTGTTTCAGATGAAGGGCATTACCTGGATATTCGAAAACCTTCGCACCATCTGGCTGGTCGCGTTTGTCATCCTTTTTCAGCCGGAAATACGACGACTTTTAATCAACATTGGTCAGAGTCGTTTGGTCAGGTTTTTCGTCAAAGTGACCGGCAGCAAAGTCATCGACCAGATCGTCGAATCCGCCGTTGCCTTGTGCGATCGCGGTTATGGGGCATTGATCGTCATGGCGCGCGAGACCGGACTGCGCCCGATTATCGAAACCGGAACACGTTTACAGGCAGAAGTCTCATCGGCCTTGATCATCTCGATCTTTAATCCTCGTTCACCCCTACATGACGGTGCCATCATTATTCAGGGAGATTTGATCGAAGCGGCAAAGTGTTTGCTGCCGATTTCACAGGATGATTTCAGTCATATTGAATTTGGCACCCGACACAAAGCAGCGCTGACGCTCTCGCAGGAGACGGACGCCCTGATCATCGTCGTTTCAGAGGAACGCGGCAAAATTTCGGTAGCCGCGAATGGCGAACTGCAGCGCGATTTATCAGCTAATGAACTCAAACGGGTATTGACCGAAGGATACCGATTCAGCGATTCTTCTCTCAAGTAGATCCGTCGGTGAACACGCACGTGATCTTACTGATGAACATGGAGCGCTGATCAAAGATCACCCACAGCAATTCGGCTTGGCCTCAAGCCGCTCATACATAAAACGAATTACAGTTTTGAATTAGGGAACTGAAGATAAGAGTATAAGGTTATGACCGATCGTTGGAAAAAAATCGTCAATTCTCCCGAAGCCTCAGCCCTGCTGAAATTAGTGCTCTATATCCATGATTTATGCGATCACGAAGGCGATGTGTCCGAGTTCCTGCCGACGATGCTGCATCAACTCGCGCAATTGCTCGATGTACAGACAGCAGCGGTGACCGTCAAAGATCAGGATGCGCGGCAACGTATTTTAGCGCGCTATGATCGCGGCACCAGCGAAATCAGCGACGAGCTTATTCTGCAGGTGGGTCTACGCGTGGCAGCCGAGCAAAAAAAATTGATGCAGGCGATGCCGGAGCAAAAAATTAAAAATCTTCTGGCCACTCCTATTTCAAAATCAAACAGCGTACTTGGCGCTTTTGTATTGGCCAACAAAACCAGCGGCAACTTTTCCGAGTATGATGACATTGTCGTCACCTTGGTCGAAGCGCGGATGGACAGTGTGATTCACGATTGGGTGAAACGACAGGAGCATCGCCTGATATCGCTCGAGAATCGGGTGATCAAAGCTTTGGACGATATCAGAGACGGCACCGAGGAGCAAGGTGAAGCGCTTGATAAGATGATTGAAACTGTACTCGACTCTGTCGGGGCAGAGATCGGATTCATCACTCTGTACGACAACGAAAAGGATCGTCATCTTGCCGGCGGCAAAGCCATGAGGGGCACACGCCCGATGAGTCAGAATGATTACAAGCTGGTGGGGAACATTGTGCGCCTGGTTAAAGAGAATCATCAATCACTGATTCGCCACTCATTGCCCAATTCCGAAATCAACACGATTTTGGTTGTGCCGATGTTTGTCAGTGGCCGCTTTCTAGGCGCCACAGTTTTGATCAATAAAGCAGATGGCTCTCATTTCGCCATGCAGGATTTGACTCTTGTTGAATCCGTCAACCGCATCATTGATAATTACATTTTTCAGACCGAAAAAGTCAAGCGTCTGAGTCAATTGATCGGCTCAGAGGCGAGAAAAGACGTTGAAGAAGCATTGATGGGACATCGTCCCGATCGCAGCACGGGTCAGCGGATGGAAATCACCATGTTGTTCGGTGATATCCGGAATTACAGCAAAATCACCAAAGATATGGACCCGACGACAACGGTCCGTATGCTCAACGATTTTTTCAGTGTGGTGACGCCGATTGTCATTCAGCATGGCGGGATGGTCGACAAATATGTGGGAGATGAGATTGTGGCACTGTTTACTCAATCCAATCCTACCGGCTCGCATGAACTCATGGCTGTCGAAGCGGCGCTGAAAATGCAGGACGAGCTGTTGTCCTTCAATAAAGAATGGGAAGCGACAGGTCGACCTACTATCCAGATTGGCATCGGTGTGCATACCGGCGAAGTGGTAGTTGGCCAAATCGGCAGCTATGACCGCAAAGATTATACGGCCATTGGTTCAAACATGAATTTCGCCGCACGACTCATGTCAGTAGCCGGTCCGCGGCAAATCATCATCAGCGAAAGAACATATCTTGGACTATCCGGCAAGGTTGCCGCCCGCCGCGTCGGTCCGGTCAACATCAAAGGATTCGGCGAATCACATATTTATCTCATTGAAGGTTATTCACCCGATCATTTCTAGTCAATGGAGTATTCCATGAAGCAGGAAACGATAGAAACGGCTCGTCTGAAAGTTTTACACTATCTCGATCGCGCGGGGATAAAACTAACTCCCCAGGAGACCACAGAAATCGAAATCACGGATTTGGGTTTGAATCGGTTGGATGAAATAGGTTTGGGATTGTTGGTATATGTGAACACATCCCGTGTCTGCGCCAAGGAACTGGTTCTTTTCCCGCATCAGATCTGTCCCGAACATAAACATCCGGCTGTCGAAGGTGAACCGGGAAAGGAAGAAACCTTCCGCTGTCGCTGGGGTCAAGTCTACCTGTATGTACCTGGTCCGACAACGCCGCATCCCAAAGGCCGCGTACCTGATGACAAAAAAGAATATTTCACTGTTTGGCATCAAATCATACTCAATCCAGGCGAACAATATACCTTGGCGCCGCAAACGTTGCATTGGTTTCAAGGCGGAGCGGAAGGGGCGGTAGTGTCTGAATTCTCAACCACCAGCAGAGATCCCTTTGATATCTTTACCGATCCGGAAATCAGGCGTGTGGGTTAGCGGAGTATGTTGGGGGTTCTTTGTGACATTCGCGGTCTTGTGGACATCATTGTTTAACTGTCGAAAAAAGATTCCGGATTGTTGAGAAAGCTTTTATAGAATTGGTAATACTCCGTATCCTGATATACTACGATATCAATCGGCGAAGCATTAAAATTCAGAATACGAGCACCGGGAAGTGCGAGTAAAATCGGAGAATGGGTGACAATAATAAACTGCGCTTTGCCGGCCTGAATGGCCAACCGCAGCAGTTTAAGTAATGCCAATTGGCTGGAGGGAGAGAGAGCGGTCTCAGGCTCGTCCAGCAGATAAAGGCCGCGAACAGCATAGCGCGCTTGAAAAAACGCCAGTAATGATTGACCATGGGAAAGAGTCATCAATGAATGACCACCGAAATAATTAATCTGGCCGGGATCAGCTGTCGCCCATTCTTCTAACAAATGGGTAAAATGATTGAAAAATTGCGAACCAAAATAAGAACCCGGAACACGTTCGCTCGTCCATTCGACCTCAATAGCCCGATTGAGCTGATGCTCATACGGATTCCGTTCCAGTCGTCTGATCTGTTGCTCCTCCCAAACATGAATTTGGGTCTTGTCGGCAATAGCCCGCAATAATGTCGATTTCCCGGTACCGTTTTCACCCATAAAAAACGTAATCGGTGATTCAACAGATATAACATCGGTCTCCTGCAACAGCGACAAATTAAAAGGATAAAAATCCCGCGTCGGATACAGATGATGCAACAATTTAATGGAACGGATATGCATGCCGAGTCCTTTTTTATCTGGTCAGCTCATTATGAATATAATCAATACGTTGGTCTTTCATATAAACTCTCGGCAGCCGTCGGCCAAATCCGGAAATGACCTCATAGGAAACAGAACCGATCAACTGGGCAATATCGTGGGGTGAAATCTCTTCCGCACCATCGCTTCCCATCAAAGTAACCGTGTCACCGATTTGAATTTGAGGCTCGTCAGTGATTTTCACAAACGCAGCATCCATGCACAAACCGCCGATAATCGGCAGACGTCGGCCCCGACACAATACTTGGCCTATTTTGCTCAACTTACGGTTGTACCCGTCCGCATAGCCAATGGGCAGCACAGCGATGCGTTCGTCCTTTTCAGCCATGAATTTGCGACCATAGCCCACCGTATCTCCGCGATGAATTTCTCGAATAGCAACGATATCCGCTTTGACGCTCATTGCAGGTCTCAGCTCAAAAGGACGTCTCACGTCAAAAGACGGCCAATAACCATAGTTCATCAACCCGACGCGTACCATATCCATATGTGAAGCCGGCAAATCGAGCGTCGCGCCGCTGTTGGCCATGTGCCAGAGGGGAATATAAATTCCTCGTTCAGCAAGTTCCCTTTTGATTGTCTTCATGCGTTCGATCTGCAGGAGAGCAAAACTTTTATCAACGGCATCGGACATGGGGAAATGCGTAAAGGCGCCGACGATCTTCAGGTGGGACAGTCGTTTAAAGCGCTCGATCTCCTCGACCGCTTTGGAAAAATGGACGCCGAACCGGCTCATGCCGGTATCAATTTTAAAATGAATCTTGGCAATTTTATTCATTTTCTCCGCAGCTTTGGCGAGCGCTTCAGCGACATTAAATTGAAAGACCATCTGCTCCAGATTGAGGTCCAATACATAATCCACCTGGTCGCTATAGACCGCACCCGTGTTCAATATCGGTGCGGAAACACCCGCCTGACGCAACTCGAACGCTTCGTCCAGCATGACGACACCCAGATAATCGGCGCCATGTTTAACTATTGTCTGCGCTGTCGGAATCGCGCCTAAACCATAGCCGTTGGCCTTGACTACGGCCAGCATTTTCACGCCGGACAAATGGCGTTTTATTTCCATCACATTGTAGGCAACGGCATCGAGGTTCACTTCGACCCACGCTCTTCGAAGCAGCTTGTTTTGGTAATGATGATCCAATTTCGTCTATCCTTTGTATTTTTCACGCGTGCAGACGCTGTCTGCCAAACCGGTATAGTAAACATAGGTCGGATAATCAACTCGCAGCACAGAGAAATGCGATTGAAATATACACCCAATTTTCAGCACAAACAAGGGTAAAAAGATTCGAGGCAGATCATCAGCTGAACCCTGCTTATTCTCTGCGGCCTCAGCGCTACTGCGCGAATCTTTCCCTGTAACCTTGTGCAGGACTGAATTCAAAAAGCTGAAAAACTCTATCTTGACAAAGTCTTGGGGAATATGTACATTTTTTTCATTGATTTTAACGAGGTATGCATGAAGCCTAAAATCGTCATCGGCGTATTGATTATTGTTGCTGCGTTGAGCTATTTAATTGCCAGCAGCTTGAAGGAAAATGCTTCCTATTATTTGACCGTCAGCGAGTTGGCAGCACGCAGCGACATCACGCCGCAGAGTGGAGTAAGAGTACACGGATTGGTGGATCCGGGTTCGATTCAGTGGGATGCCGAGGCGGTTATCCTGGAGTTTGATCTCCACGATGAATTCAACACGCTGCACATCACTTATCATGGCATTAAACCGGATCAGTTGGCCGAGGCACAGCAGGTCGTCCTGGAAGGCCACCGTCAAGCAGACGGAATTTTTCATGCAGAGAAGATTATGCTCAAATGCCCGTCGAAATATGAGACGAAAGGCGATGACAAAAGCAAAGATCTCACTCCAAGCTGACATCTGCAATCATCTCGTAAGCAAAAGGCCTTGCCCCCGTTAATGAACCATCACCTATTTCCCGAGTCCTTTCAGTCGTTTCTTAACCTCATCCTCCACCTGTTTGGTCCCTTTTTGCTTTTCTTCCTCGATTCGAGACTGTAACTGCTTCTGCTTCTCATCGACCAGCTGTTTCTGCGAATTCAGCAGATTCTCATAGCCGGCCATCTCTTGCTGCATCATTTGGGTTTTGCTCTTTACCAGAGCCTCAAATTGCTGCTTATAGTGTGTCACTTGTTCACCGACATACGATTCGATCCGCGCACGCGCCTTGACGATCTCTTGTCCTGCCATGGCTTTTAATTCGCGGATAAAAAGATCATCGAGATTCGAATTCAGACTGAAATGAGTTCTATCCTCTGAACTGGCTAGAGACACTTGCAGATCAATCATGGCCGCCGATTGCAATAGGTGACGCAATAGTTCATCTATCTTCTTTTCAGCTGTCGGAGTTGCATATGCGAAAGAAAGATTCTCTGCAGCAAAATCCATATCGCCATGCACAGAATTGCCGCTCAAATCCAACGTCACTCTGACATTTCCACTTCCGGTCTGGATTTTTTGTGGAAGCAGCGTGGAGTGTGACAAGCTGACATTCTGGAGCGGCATTTTGCCCATCGTCAGAGTAAAATGTTCACGTGGTTGCTCACTCAGGTAATTGAACTCACCCAACAGCTCAACATTGGCGCCGTCTTTCCTCTTGGCCTCCACCACAAATGAGGTTGGTTGTCCGATGATGGTCTGCTGGCTGACAACATTCTTCAGCATGCCGCCGATGGACAAACCAGCTGTCGTGTGCCCGGAGAGTTCGATATTTTTGATCCAAAAGTTGGGATAGCGCTGCGGCGTGACAAAATAGATGGTTTGACCCTTCATGCGCGGAGGTTTTTCCTCCTTCGGAGGTTTGTCTGATTTGAACTTTTGGGCAGTTGTGCGGATCGTATTGACGGCAGCCAGTGCCTGCGTGGTTCTATTCACCACCTCACCGCCGAAAAGGAATCGCGCCATATTTTCTTTGCTGAACTCCGGCAATTTTGCCTTTTCCAAAGCGCGGCGAAAATCGTCCTTAACCCAATCATCGACCAATCCCAGGGTAGTGACCGAATAATCGACATCGGCAGTCAGCGTCGATTTTGTGCTTTTTATAAATCCGGCAAGCGAATCAACCTTGTTCCTCATTTGCTGTACTGAACTGAGAGCGGTCTGCAAACCATCAATGGTTTTGATTTCGTCGGGTTTTAGCGCGGCAATTCGCGATTCTAGAAAAGTCAAATCCTGTTTCCATTTAACCGCTGCAAACGTGCTGTCCCAATAAGCATAACGTGCAGTGAGCTGTGTCTGCAACGAATCAATTTTTTTCGGCGAAGACAGGTCAAGAATTTTGAGGATGCTGTCGACATTGACTTTTTTACCATACTCTGCGAGATTCCAGACCGGCGCTTCCGCTGCCTGTGCCTGAAGCCGATCGATGGTTTTGGTGATGATATTCGGTTTCGTTTCCTTTTTTACTTTTGTTTTTTTAACGATTTTGCCGTCTGTTGTGCGATCGGTTCCTGAGGTGACATTCTTCATCTTTATATTTTCAACAACAACTTTTTTCTGAAACAACGGCAGCAATGCGAAATTAAAATCAGTTTTTCCGCTGGTCAAGATGTTTTTCATGGTATTTTTGGGATTTGCCACCTGCAGACTGTCCCAGCGCATCTGCAAACCCAAAAGAGAAAAATCCAGTCTCTCGAGTTCAACTTTGGCGCCGACTGCTGCGGAACCCGCGCTTTCCAATTGCTTTTCCAGCCAACGATCGGTAAACACTAAATTCAAAACAAAAACCAGAACGGCCAAAACAACCAAAAAGATGATGCCTTTCCACCGCACGATTATTCTCCTAATTGGCTAATTTTTTGGTATAATCCGAATAATTTGGATCCCTTTATTAACTGAACGATTTTAAATTTTTGCACATGCACATCCACTTTATCACGATAGAGGCGTACCCACCATTTCGTGAAAAAGAACATCGGCAGAAGCAGCACCAGGGAAACGACCAGACTGCCCAACACCACCGTGTTGTTCAAATTAGCCCACGCAAGGACGGGCGTTGTGGAAGTGAATATCCACAACGGGCGAAGTGACTCAATATTGACCAATAGCGCATAGCCCAGGTTATGGAAAAGGGGATCCAGCAAGTAAGCGAAAAGAGTGAACACCGCGAATGAAAGCGTCGCCATGGCAATATTGACGTTGAAAATGGTGATCAAGAAAAAAACCAGCAGATTATGCAGATTCCAAAACGGCGTCAATCCAATAATCATCCCCAACACAAAACCCCACGCCAATTGAGCGGGAGATTCATTGGATCGCAATACTTTGATTAATTTCGACAATAATTTGATGACAAACATGGCGCCTCTCGTGCTTTAATGTTGTCGATTTTAAATTCAATTTTATTCTTTGAAACAGAAATTTTGACAAAATATTTCAATATTCATATCGGAGCGCTATCATTCATCGACTTTCCGGCCTATTTTCAATTTCCGTATCGCGAAATCAGTGCCTCCAGGTATCGGGATTTCATTTGCCGGCTTGCCAGAGTCTTTTCAATCGGCGGCAGCTTTAAAATGACTCCCACGACGGCAGCCAGCGCCCGATGACTCCACAGGACGCGGTTATCGAATAATAAATGCTGCAGTTTACCGCGCTCGATCGCCATCACTACCGCTTTATGTGCACCATTGAGGGGAGTGATGATCCGTTCGGCGCGAGATTGCAGGGACAGAGAATCTTTATTACAATTGCGGACGCAGACTCCGCAGCCAAGGCATAATTCGGCATCCAATTTGGCAACGCGTCGTTTGGGTCGATGCGGATCGTTGGCCGACACCAGCCCCATCGCCTGTACGGGACAGACATCAACGCATTTTCCGCAGCCGGTGCAGGTCGCTTCATCGATCGCGGGGAAAAAATTGGTGGTATGAATAGGATGCAGATAAGCAAACCGTTGCGCCGCCAGCATCGCTTCACAACAACAACCACAACAATTACAAATGAAATTGACCTGCTGACGCACGTTTTCAGCAAACTGAACCAGATTATGATCATAGGCCT
>RPQV01000086.1 GCA_003818595.1 Calditrichota bacterium | reverse complement strand
TAAAAGCCGCCCGATCTATTTGGCCAAACTCTACGCCCAAGCCGACGCGGTCATCTCCATTCCGGTGCTGAAAAAACACGAATCCGCAGCGCTGACCGTCAGCATCAAGAACATCGGCATCGGCATGACGCCGCCGTCGATCTACCGTAAGGACTTGTACAATATCCCTAACCTGCGGTTCGAAATCGACCACAGCTATCCGGACATGCACAAATGGATCCACGACTTTTTTATGAGCCGTCCGATTGATTTTGTCATCGTCGACGGCCTGCAGGGTCTGCAACACGGCCCCGGCGGCGGCAGCAATCCGTCGCAAAACCGCATGAACATGCGTCTCATCCTCGCCGGCAACGATCCGGTGGCGGTTGACGCCATCTCGGCGCACATCATCGGCATGGATCCGAGCAAAATCAACTATCTCGTCTACCTTCACAACCACGGCGCCGGATGTGCGGACCACAAATTGATCCGCGTGCACGGCAATGTGCGCGTGTCGGACGTCAAGAAAAAGTACCAGCACTCCGACGCTCGAACCATCGCCGTACAGATTTCCGATTTTACGCCGCCGGCGCTGCGCATTACCGCGGCCGAGGTGCAGGAGCAAACGCTTGCCCTGTCGCTGACGACGGCGACCGAAACCGAACTGATCGAAATCGCCGTTGACGGTCAATTATTGCCGCAGGCGGTGGTGGCCGGTTTTGACGATATTCGCATCCCCCTGCCGCAGCCTGCCGCGGTTCATCAGCTCGAGGTGATCGCGTATGACGCCTTTCGCAACTCGACATCCGCGACTGCCACGGTGACGCAGGTGGTTGACGGGCGGGACAACATTGCGACAACCTTTCAGTTGCTGCCGAACTATCCCAACCCCTTCAACCCAACCACGACGATTTCCTTTTATCTGCCGACTGAAGATCGCGTGACGCTGACCGTCTATAACAGCCTGGGTGCGCCGGTGCGCACGCTGCTGTCGGGCGCAATCTCCGCCGGTTCGCACGCACTTCAATGGAGCGGCCGCGATGACACCGGCAACCCGCTTCCGTCCGGTGTTTACTATGCCGAAATCGTCTCGAGCGGCGGCAGGATGAGGAACAAGATGGTGATGGTCAAGTAGGGGGAGATAAAACATAATCTTTCCGGAGGCTTTTGGCCAGTAAAACCGGGGTCGGACCAAATCAACCTGTTGTTTGTAATAGCTTTGAGAGATTTTTGGGCGCGAAAAAGGCTCTTAGATTCAATTTTTTAGCCCTGCAAATGGATTCTAAGCAACTGACAGGGATCGATGGAAACATTCCATTCCTTCGAATGATCTCCGACCAAAGTAAAGTTATATTGTTCAGCGGTTCTACCCGCAACTCATTGCACGGCCTGTGGAATGCAGGCGCCGGAGCAGAAGGTGCGCTTGCGGCAGCGATGTGTGATATGGCCAAGTAAAAAGTGGTGTTTGGCTCGCAGCATCTCAGACTCCCCTTTGGATGCAATTTATAGGGATAATTTGCGTATTCTAAGGCCTGTTTTCAAGATTTTATTACAGTTATCATGATGTACGAAAACCCAAAAAAGAACAAACCGCGGCAGAGAAGTGCGGATCCGCTGCAGGTTATTGTTGGGCAATTTTGGTGCGGATGGTCTTCTTTCGTGTCACCAAAGGAAATTGTATTATGATTGGAAGATTTTGTCGTTTTTTTGCTCCATCACGAAATAATTTGTATTCTCTCACTCGCAAGCTGCCTGCCTCCCGCACTTGATTCATCAAACACAAATTTAGAAATATAAAGTCATCCTTTATTAATCTCCCAAAAGTGAACTATCTAAAATGCCCAACAAGAGCATGAACTGCCGAACCGCATAAAGTAAATTTGACAGAGCCCAACTCCCTTAAAATTGTCCTTTGAATATCCGAAAAATCATGGCGGTTCGGTCAGTTCCATGCATGGTTAGCCAATATTACAATTCTTAGACAAGAATCGTCACTCGACATTTAGAGGCTTTCCAAATATTGCAATTAGGCCAGGAAGTTCATACATGCACATACGTAGGAGTATGATAACTATTATACCAATTATGTTTAAACTATTTGGTGTGCTCCAGTATCCAATCCGAAATAAGATTGAGTGCAATAGGCGAAAACGTTTCCTCAATTTTTATATACTCGTCCTCAAAACCTGTTCCGGCGGTTTGAAATAGGTGATTGAGTCCCTCTAATTCTTTGATTGAATAATTATGATGTCCAGATTCTGTTAAAATCTTTTCAATTGCCGTAAGGTTTGTTTTTGCTTCCACCTGCATATCCTTTTCACCATTGATGGCGAGGATTGGACATTTTACTTGTGATAGTGTTGCTGCAGGATCATATCGGGTGGCATAACGGAGCCATGATTCGAGTAATCCATTGACTTCACTTCTAACGGATTCCGAACTCCTTTGCAGGCGATTTTTATCATCCTCTGTCAAAGCATTGAAATATGCCATAACTTTGTCGACAGCTGTCTCATTGCTTATATCCTGACCAGTCATGGCGAAAATATTGTTATGCCAGGATCGATTCAGAGCAATGTCCTCTTCATTCATGCCGAGTTGTTTCCATCTGATCTCTTTTTGAAATAAAATAATATCGCTGAAACGAATACCAGGACCTGCCATCATAACGATAAAAGCAATGTCATTGGCTCGTGCAGCGGCGATCGATGCGATCATACCGCCCTCGCTGTGTCCCACAAATCCGGTTTTTGAGGGATCAATTTCCTGGCGTGTTTTGAGATATTCAACAGCAGCAAGAGCATCCATTGCAAAACCTTCAGTTGTTGAACCTTCAACTGCAGTAGTGCCGCCAACACCTCGATCATCGTACCTCAAGACCGCAATGCCCTTGCGAGTGAGGTGATCGGAGAGGACAAGAAATGGTTTGTGTCCAAAAATTTCCTCATTCCGATCCTGTGAACCGGACCCGGTTAACAAGATGGCCGCACCAAATGGGCCGCCCGTTTTCGGAATAGTTAATGTTCCGCTAATGGTGATGCCTGCGGTTTTGTTTTCAAACGTTACATCTTCGGAAATATATGGAAATGGCTCTCTTGGCGTTTGAGGCCGTTCAAAAGCCGGCAAAGCATCGACTTTATTAAACACTATTTGGAATTTTCCGGGCCCTTGTCTGAACTCGGCATTGAACAGGTTTTTTTTAAAATCAAAGTCACCTTCAATCACCACTCCAATTTGAGGATTTGTGACAATCAGGTGTTCATCGTCATACTCGACGGAATCGAAAGGGATTTCGCCACTGCTTTGGTCAATGCTGTTCATTGTCGCCATGAATCCGTCGCCGGTGTTCGAAAAGGTGAGAGCAATACGTAGCTCTATGCTCTGTACTTTTAATGTACCGAGCCAGATACCATTAATCTCTCCGTCATTTTGGGTGCTGTTCACCGGAATCCAACTAAATATAACCATGAACAATAATGATAAAAATCCGGACCGTTTCATGGACAACTCCTTCAAAAAGCAGTAAGATATTCAAAGCGGATTATACATGCTTATATATATCAATCTCATCAACAAAATGCAACTTTATTTTGGCTAACAATAAGCTCAGCCGGAACAGTATCAGATGAAACTGATACAACGAACAAAGCTTCTCACCATTCCGAAATCCGCCTGAAAGAATTGGCCATTCCGGGCGGCTACAGCTTTTGGTTATGTGGCTCCTGCGACAATACTATTGAATATATTGTGCAAACGAGATTGTATCTTCTGAAAATGCTTGTAGTATTTTTTTATCAGACATGACTAATTGAATCCCAATATCTTGTGCCAATGCAACATACTCGCAATCATATGCTGAGCACCCCGATTTTTCTACCGGTTTCAAAACGTCGAGTGATGTTAGATCATATTCGTTATCGTTCATCAGGTACGCCGCTTCATTCATTATTTTAACGGCTTTATCGAGTTCCAAGTTTTGATTTCTAATATAAAATGCCAGGACATTTCTAAATTCGCATCGCCACAAAATTGGCGCAGCCCATTCCGAATCTTTTTTAAGGGCTTCTTCGGCTTTATTTGTATTTTCACTAGTCCGCAATGGATGCGATTTTTTTAATTGTCGTATCGGATCTGTTTCCGGTGTTAATTGCAACATTCCAAAAACGGAAAAACCAGCAAACAGGATTGAGAGAACACGGATCTTTTTTTTCTGTTCAAATACAAACTTGAGCAGACGGGAGGATCGCCATTCCCATCCAAAAGAAGTCTGAACATTTTTTGACAAAAGTACAGAGTATCGGCGACACAAAAATGGATGATAATAAAATAATGATGATTCCGAACGCAGTAAATATACCCAGTATTCTCAGAGCAGCAATTGAACTCAAACAAAAGCCGAGGAATGCCACTGCCGTGGTAATGGACGCCAGGAAACAGGGTTTGATGATGTCTCCGAGTTCTCTTGTGAGATTATATACATTTTTGTTCTTTGCATTATGCAGCCGCAGCAATACAAAGGAGCATAAAAAGTACCGATTCTTGTGAGGAAAACTTGTCATATTCAATCAATATATAAAGAGCGCCGCTCCGTAAACCGTTGAGGAAAGGAAAATCTTGGGTTAATACGGAATCGACATCGGCCATCAGCTCCCGATATGTCTCGATCTTTTCATCGATAGGTTGTAAAATAATTGTGGTTTTTTTTCCGTCTTCGGAAATAAGCTGATGACGGTACAGTTCGTTTCCAATGATGAATCTGCGGCGATGATTTTGGCATCGGGTATATGGGTTGCTATTTCAAATGAGAGTTGGCCTATGCCGCAGCCAATGTCAAGAATTTTCGGCGCCGTCAGATTTAATTTTTCAAGATGTTGGTGAATCAAGGTTCGTCCCGGTCCCAATGAAAAACGCTGTGCCCATAGCCGTTCGTACATGGGCGCCCAAAAATCCCAAATCGTTCGTTGATACATAGCTATTTCCATAAAGTTAGTTTAATGATAAATTCCAAACCAATAAGCCAACTATCCAGTATAACTCTGATTGTCCCCCCTCTACCGTAACGTGCCCGGATTTTTCGTCTGCTTTCTGCGTAGAGTCCCGGGATCATATAAAAATAAAAAAGCCAAAAATAATATTCTGCTTTTGACATATAACGTGGACTCTGATGCAGGCGTAATAAATCATAACGCCACCATTGGGAGGTCGTGTTGATCTTACAGCGCTGTTGATCAGCCAGGTCCGTTCCGGGAAATACCGTCATGGTTGAAAATGCGGCAAAAGCAATTTTATTGTTTTTGAGATATGTTGCCAATTTTTTAAAGTCCGCATGTCGCCAATCAGGATTAACGATGAACAGGGCAAAGAGCTCTATATCCAGAGATTTGCATATTTGCAATGTTGCATCATTATCAGCGAGCCGTGAGCTTTTGTTGACAGATTGCAATTCTCTGTCGGTGACAAATTCAAATCCAACCATGAGAGCTGTTAAACCGGCACGGCGCAAGATTTCCATTACATCGGGATGTTGAGCCACAAAATTCGCATTGCCATAAGCGATAAACTGTTTTTCAATTTTCCTTTTTTGTATTTCACGGCAAAAATCAAGAACCCGACGTTTGCTGGTGAAAAAGTTGTCATCAAGGATAAGTATGTTGTCAACAGGTATACCCTCGATCTCATCCACAACATGTATTATGCGACGTGTTTGATAACGACCCATATTCATTTTCCGACAAAAACAGAATGTACATTGATTCGGGCAGCCGAAAGCCGTTTTGATAGAGGCGCATGGATGGTAGTACATGTATCTGTATTTTATTTTTGATTGATGTAAAAGTATTCGCAAGGGTATTGGAAGTTTTTCAACCATAGCCGGATCATCTACTGAATGACTATGAGAACGGTGCTTCGGAAAGAGGACGCCTGGAACATCTCTGAAGGGTACATTGCAGCGAATCCGGTTAACAACGGATTCAACAGCATTTAGTTGATTGGCATAAAATACGCCGTCGATATTTTCTGTAGAAAAATGTTCAGGGACGACCTCAGCATGTACACCACCCTCAAAGATGAGTGGTGGATTGGGCAGTTTTTTTAGCCTCATCGCCATTTTTAAAACCGAATTAATGTTGGTGATATAAACTGTAAAAAGTACAATATGAGGACGAATCTTTCTTTCAAATCGTATTTGATTTCTTCTATCGGTCATACCATCTAAAAGATAGACATCGTCGGTTTTGTACAGGACGGTATGCAAGTACTCAAGCTCCAGCGGTTCGGAATAAACCATACGTTCCATACGAATGATTTGCGGTGCGGGCTTGGGTTTGCATATCAGGATGCGGAGACGGTTGTTGACGGATGTATTTTTTGGTGAGGTTTTCGAATCCATCCTCAGCCAGATGAGCGTTTCAAGTTCAAAGAAAAATCCTTTTTCATTTAAAAAATATTGGGCGGAACTTTTTTCATCACATAACTGCGATAATGCGAATTGACAAAAAACGCAAATGTATATGACAAGGGCGATCTCCAGAATGCCGGATGCAAAATTGTACGGCGAATTATACTTTTCCATGAAAATACTTTTCGATAGAGCCACCAGAACATCTCGGTCAATTTATCCGGTGAAATTTTTGCCGGTTGGTGAACGCATTGTGATCCATCGTATTTTTGCAGGTCCTCAGTGACGAGACGGCCGTCCTTTTTAAGTTGCTTATAGAGGCTTGAGCCCGGCGCCGGCGTCAATATATAAAAGCGTGGAATAGGGATTTTGACCTGCTGAATAAATTCCAATGTTGCTCGAATACTTTCTTCTGTATCGCTATCGGTGCCGATCATCATTTCCGCACTAACCATAATACCCGATTTCGTCAGCGTTGAAATTAATTTTTTATGTTCATTAACTTGAAGCCAGGATTTTCCCAGTTTATCCAATCCTTCTTGTGTGATGCTCTCAACACCAAAGCTCATCATGTTGGCTCCCGCTCGACGTACGGCTTCCAAAAGATCGCTATTCTTTGCCAGGTGCAGCGAACATTGGCTTGCCCAGGTCATTTTTAACGGTTCAATTTCTTTGCACAACGCTTTGAGATATGAGGGATTAGAGATAATATTATCATCAAGAAGATAGAACTGTTTAAAACCGAGGTCCCGAACAGCATTTATATCACGTACAACATCATCAATGGGACGAGGGAGATATCGACCTTGATAAAGAGAGGCGATGCAACAAAATTGGCAAGTATGCGGACACCCACGCCCTGCCTGCACCGGCAGCATTTTACCGATGCGTTTTTCCATGAGCAACTCGTAGCGTGGGACTGGCAGATTTTTTAAATTATCTATTGGCATATTGTAAATCGGCTGTACATTTTTGTTTTGAAAGTCTTTTAAAAGTTGGGGATAGGATTTTTCCGCATCACCAATAACAACAGCATCCACATAGCTCAAAACTTTATCCGCAACCAGGGAAGCCATATAGCCGCCCATAACAACACATTTCCCGCGCTTGCGAAATTCGCCCGCAATTTCGATGCCTCGATAAATTGCATATCCCATACTTCCAATCCCGATAATATCAGCATCCGAATCAAAATCAATCTTGTCCACAACTTCAAGTTTAACTTCAACATCCCAGTGATCCGGAGTCATGGATGCCAATAGCGGGAATACAAGCCCCGGCAAATGAATTTTTTTTTGAGTGCACAGCTTTTTGTCACTACTATATTGAGTCGGCTGAATGAACAAAATTTTAGGCATGTCGTTTTGCCTCTCTTATTCTTTGCCTGTATTGACTATGCACGAGAAAGCTTCCTCTCATCATTCTCCATAACATAAGAGGGCTGTAGGATTGCAAATAGCCATGCAATATGGACGGTTGAAATAGGGTGGCATTATAGAGCTTGAGAATACGCTTATAAAATGCAGCGACACTCATTTGCGTAGGGCGGATAGTTACATGTGCCAAATCCCATTTGGCATAATCATTATAGGGAATGATGAGGTTTTTATCGTCCACGACATAACCCATTCCTGGCAGCGGGGTGAGCGGCTGAAGATTAACATAGTGAATACCCAGCATACGAAATTTTTTTCGACATAGGTCAAATTCAGATTTTCCCCATTCAGGCGATACAATGATCGTCGCATAACAATCGACGTTGAATTGATTGAGTACGGACATTGCTTTTTCGTTGGTTATTGCGTCAATGTTTTTGTTGTATTGTTCCAAATCATGATCAAAAAAAGATTCAAAACCGACAATTACAGTCTTTAATCCGATCTCTTTAAAAGCACTGATAATATTCGGATTTTTTGCTATAAAGTCAGCACGTCCGTAAAGCAGATACTGTTTTTGTAGTCCCGCGGATTGATGCGCTTTAATAAAATTTAATACTCTGGTTCTGTTTGCAAAAAAATCGTCGTCAACGATATAAATATTTTGCTCCTTAATGGACTGGAGTTCCTGAATCACTTCATCAAGCGGACGCTCTTTATAGCACCCTCCCGTTATATGCCGACAAAAACAAAAATTGCATGAATAGGGACATCCAAAAGCGGTTTTTATCAATGCGACTTTATCGTGAAAGATATAAAAATATTTGTTGCGATAGCGAGCGGTCAACTGTCGATTCGGAAACGGCACGTAAAAATTATAAATGGGTAGATCGGATCGTACAAACGTTTCACCCGGACGCAGGACGCCCTTTGGCATCTCACCGTTGCCGCGAATAAAGTCGAGCAGTTGTGGAAATACGGTAGTTGCATTTCGGACGACTCGGAAATCAATTGATTCATCATCAAAATCATTTGAACAGACCTCGCAATGTACTCCTCCAACGATTGTGTAAATCATTGAATTGATCTGTTTTGCTGTCCGGCAATAGCAGATGATGGTTGGAACATGAGTAATATAACCCGTAACACAGAGTATGTCAGGTTTTTCCTGGCTGATAAAAAATTCGATGGATTTTTTCTCCAAAATCATATCAATAATAATCGGGACATCGTTCGGAGCAAGAAGATTGGCCAAGATTTCGAGTTCCAGAGGCTCAACGATCATAACGTGCTGTAAACCAATAGTCTCTGTCGATGGCTTTGGGCGTATAAAAAGAATTTTCATATTGATTTCCTAAAGACATGCATGTCCGGAACAGTGCGGTGGTATTCTAAAAAACGCTTTCCCGATTTTAATATGATTCGTAATAGCCGGTTTTTATGATAGGCCAGCATGTTTTTTTCAACAACATTACCCCCTAGGCAGATCTTTGGTATCTCCGCGGTCTGGCCCAGATCTATAGAGGTAGCTTTTTTTGCAATCCCATCCCGAATGATGGCGAACAGCATGTTAAAGTACGTATTGAACTGTTTAACCAAATCATAGTTTATGCCCCCTAGGAAAAAAGAGTACTTTCCCTTAAAAAGGATCGAAATCGTCCAACCAAGCAAATCCTCTCGATTATAATATGTCATTAAATAGAAATCCGACGGCAAGTTTTGAAAAAACTCGAGAGAAAGAGTTTCCAATCTCCCGGCACTGCGTTTCAACACATCCAAATACTGATTGTACATTTCAGCATCAAATCGGGTGCACGAGCCTGCGCTCATCTGGATATCCGAAAATGGGAGCGAAAGCACATGTATTCGCCTTTTGTAATGTGAGCGCATCGACATTGTATAATGATCCCAGGATTCAAATTTTTTCGATAAAAGTATT
>RPQV01000085.1 GCA_003818595.1 Calditrichota bacterium | reverse complement strand
GGGCAGAGTATCGATTTGTCGGCGAACAGACCCCCGGAGGTCCGGATTGGGCGTTTCGCAACAGCGGCGTCATGGCCCATTGTCAGGCTCCGCAGACGATGACTAGAGACCAGTCTTTCCCGGTATGTGTCGAGGTGCAGCTTTTGGGCGGCAATGGTGTTGATGAGCGCACCACCGCCAATGTCTGCACACCAGGTACCAATATCGTATTGGCCGGCAAACTGGAACTGCAGCACTGCATCAACTCAACGTCACCGACCTTTCACGGCGACCAATGGGTGACCATTGAGGTCGAAGTGCATGGCGCCGGCCGCATCATTCATCGCATCAATGGGGAAACTGTGCTCGAGTATGAGCAGCCTCAATACGACGAGCGCGATGCCGATGCCCAAAAACTTATTATCGGCGATGATAAACTCATTGGTGAAGGCTATATCTCATTGCAGGCGGAGAGTCATCCGGTGGAGTTTCGCAATATTCAGTTAAAGGTGTTGAAAGAATAATATCTAAATTTCCTCGATTCCTTCCAATATCCAATTGACTCGATATCCAATTGACCCGGTCTCTGCAGGGGATCGGGTCACCGAGTCAATTATTCCCGAGTTTTCAATGCCCTCTGGCGCATCATACGCTGTTTTTCACTGTACTGGAAATCATCACCAGCATGCCCCCAAATATTTCTGTGAAAAAAATGCCGGCTTTGTGAAGAATTTTCGCAACCCGGGAGTATTTCGATTTATCCACTTGTAATGTTTTGTTCTTATATTTCAACAGCTTAGGGGAGATAGCCAGAACTGGTATGATAATTGATCTATGCGGGCAAATTTAGAACTGGAATAGACAAAATACTCATGCTTGAAGGAGAAACACCATGAACTCACGAGAGGTCAAACAATTTGTTTTGGTTTTCGTGCTCACCATCGCGCTTTTATCTCTTATATTCAGCGGATGCAGCAAAGACACTTCGACGTCACCAACACCCTCGACTTCCATCACCGCAAATACTGACGTGGCTGAATCAGTGGCCGACGCTGTGGGTGAACAATCCGGCGGTGTTGTCGACCAAATGGGTGATGTTTTCATGCTGGCCAAATCGATTCAATTGGAGAAAACGACAGATGATGGATTTCTCGATCATCGCGAAGCCATTTATGATGAGACGACAGGAACCTGGACCATCGTCCTGCAACGGGAGCGCGGCGTGCACGGTAAAGCGGCTTACGGCTATTGGAATCGAACATTCACCTGCCAATTTCTAAATATCGACGGTTTGCCGCAAAAATACTATATCACCCATGGCGATACCGCACGCACCATCAACTTTAATATCCTCGCGGGCGACGGTTATCACAAGAATGTCCGTTTAAGCCATGATTTGAAAGAACTACAGGGATCTTTTATCGCGACGAATGTCCATACTGATTGGGTGACCATTAATGGTACCTATCGGCGCGCAGCGGTCGATACACTCACCACTCAAAATTTTACCCGAATCTCCGACCATGTGTTGCAGTTAACCATCACGGATCTCGTTGGACCAAGAGGCAGTCGCAATGACTTGTCGCAAAAAATCAGTGGGACAATCACGGGCACTTTTCACGCGGAGATTGTCTTTGACGGCAGACGCGGTTATGCCGAATCGACGGTCGATAAAACTATCAATATCGTCATTGATAATGGCGAGGCTGAGATTGCCTTCGACGGTCAGAGATTCATGAGCAATGTGCAAACCGGACAAATCAAGTAGGGACGAATTATTAAACGTCAAGTATACCGCGGAACAAGTTGGTTTAAATCACCGATCATTTTGGAAAAATAGCATCAATGTCGCGCAACGTATTGCGAGGCACGCATTGACGTAGCGCGACATTCACGATGAGATGTATGACTTGAAAAGGTCAGTCCAACTTCAATCATTTCGACCACCGACCTTCCAGCCTTCAGACTTTTAGACCTTTCGACCTTTACTCCTTCCGACCTCTCACTATCCTTATTTCAAATAAAGAATTTTACGTGTCAACTGCAACCTGTCAGCCTGAAGTCGAATCAAGTACATACCGGTGACGGCAGCAGTGCCGTTATCGTCGACTCCGTCCCAGGTGATTTTGTGCAGCCCGGCTTCCATCTGAGCGTCGATCAATTGACGTATCGGTTGCCCCAAAATATTGACAATCTCCATTTTAACTTTTGCAGCCAGCGGCAGGGTGAATTCAACGATCGTGCGGCTGTTGAATGGATTTGGGCGGTTGATCAGGGTGAACACTTGCGGGAGCTGTACTTCGGTTGTCTGCCCATCTTCCTCAATCAGGGTTTTAATATAAATCGGATGATTACGCGCCGTGCGCAAATCAAGCTCTTCGGTGGACAGGTTCAGGTCGCCGTTCGATATCGGGCGAAAGTCGAGTGTCAGCATGGCGCCGTTGCCGAAAACTTCGGCAGGCTGACCGACCGGGGTTAAACGCGATAAGGTGACGTCAACCAGACCATTATTTTTTTCCTCCACCATCAGCGCGGCTACACCGTCGTCCGCTGTCAGCAGGGTGCCTTCGCGAACCGATTGCAGATCGAATGCGTCGGCATTAAAATGAAACACGAGATGGCCCATCGCCAATTTTTCAATATCGGTGAGCATCAGGGTCATTCGTTTCGAGCCGTCAGCGTTATGTTGTTCCCGCCAGGAATATTGTGCACCGTTCGGTTTTCCAAGCGCCAACGTGCCGACGTCAACGGCGCCGTGGTACCAGTTCCACATACGGGTGAAAACAAACAGATCTTCATAATCCACTTTGCCGTCGGGGCCAGGGGTGAGCAATGGTATGGCGCCAGAGGCTGGGCCGACATCGCCTATGGTTGAGTTAGAAGGTTTCCAAAAGGTGGAGAGCAGAGCAAAGTCATGGGTGTCGATATCCAGATCCTCATCAAAATCGCAAAGGATATCCGAGTCGCCAACCTGACCAGCTGATCGAATTTGCGTCCCGGCAGTGATGAGTTCAAGGGATTCATCGTCAGCGTGACGAAAATCAAGTTCCTGGAACAACAATTGGCTGGTGCAGTCTTCAATCAGCATTCTGAACGTTATGCGTGCGAGCAGGCCGCTGCCGCTAACTGACGGAGATGCGGCGCCGGCTGATCGGGCGGCAGTAATTTCTACATAGCCCTCTGAGTTTTTGATTTCGCTGCTAAAGGTCGTGGCGGAGCTGTCGCGGGAGAAAAAATCTCCTTCAAACACCGCCACGGCTTCGAGTTTGGTTTCATCAAAGTCGATGAGCCAGTGACCGGAAGCCAAATCGGCGACGTTTTCCACTCTGATATCAACATTGTAACTTTCACCCATACGCCCCAGCAATACCGGAGGGTTGGTGAGCAGTCGCGCTGGCCCGATGAAATATCGACCGGTTCCGAGTCCGCCGGTTTCGCCGTTGATGACTTGTATTTTGATATTCCGCCACTCGCCATCAGCGATCTGGTCTTGCGGCACATAGGTGACCACATATTGGGAGGTGATGGATTCGCCGATGCGGTCAATGATATTGCTGAAATCACTGAGAATGTTGTAAAATTGCCCTCCCGTTTCCGCTGCCATGCGTTGATACTGAGTCAAATCCGGCCCCACAACATTCACCTGCATATTCGAACTGTTCATGAGGGAGATGATTGAATCAGTGGTATAGGAGGTCGTACCGTCGCCGGTTTCACCCTGTTCGTGATAATCTGCATCAGTGATGATAATGGTGATGCGCTGCGTCATCTCACGATAGGTCAATCGAGAACCGGCTGCTAAACCTTCGAGGGCGTTTTCGTTGGTATCGTCGCCGCCGTCCGCCACCAGGCTTTCGATCCAGGTTTTGAATTCCGAGGCGCTGGCCGTGAAATCATGAATACTGCGGATTTCATCGCCAAAAGTAACCAGTCCCAGGCGGTAGTCGATGCCGGTTTTAGCCAGTGAATCGGCGAAAGCGAGGGCGCGATTTTTCAATGTCTCAATCTCGTCACCCATGCTGCCGGTGGTATCAAAAATATAAGCGATATCAGCGCGTCCGCCCGACGTGCGATTGATGTGTTGCACAGTCAACGAATTGACATCCAGTTCTTCTTCTGTGACTTGGAAATTGACGGAAATCAAGTTGGGCGCGGGTCGCCCGGTTGCCTCATCAATGACTGAAACAAAGCATTTGATGAGAGGAAAATTCGAGATATCGATATTGGTCAATGAAACCTGATAGCCGCTGAGCTCAGTCTCCGGTGAGGTGACGTTGATATAATTGGTTTTTCGTTCCGTGTAGGTATTGACGCCGTCATTTACTCTCAGGGCGACCGTATAGGCGCCGGGCAGGGTGTAAGTATAAACCGGATTTTGATCAGTGGCGTCAATGGTACCGTCGTCGTCGAAATCCCATTCCCAGCTGGTGAGGTCCATGATATTATTTATTTTGGTCGATTCTTTGGCCAGTCCGGAGAAACCTCCCATCAATCGAGGCTGCTCCGGAACCAGTATATTTTTCAGCGTCACCTGCTTGGTGGCGCCGTCAAGATCACCAATATACCAATAATTGCCTTCACCGGTGGTGGGGACAGAAATCGTGTGCTGTAATCCGGTTTTACTGTAGATTTGCACAATGCCTTCGGATGCGGTCAACGATGCTTCATGAGAATAATTATGAACAAAAATAACGTATTGTGATGGAATCAATTGCTCGATTGTGATGGTTTCGGGGCCAAACCCCTGTCTGCGGTCGATGTCTAAAATAGCCCAAGGGTATTGACCGGTCGCGCCTTTATGGTTGTAATAGACATAATAGGAGGAATAGTCGAGTGTCGCGGGGACGAGCAGATAAATATCCAAGTCTGCGGGCGTCATCCCCCAGTTGAGCACAATGCGGAATTCACTGTCGGTGATGATCGGCGAGAGTGCGACGTCTCTCGAGGTGCTGCTGCCGGACTCTAAAATGATGGGTGATTCGTAGGTGATATATCCATTTGCTGCTACGGTAAGGGTTTGTGAACTGGAGCCCGACAAGTCGGTGAACTGTACCGTGAGAGGGGCCTCGCCGCTGCGCGGATTTGCAGTAAAGTTGGAGGTGACGAGATTGGTTGGAATGCCTTCAAGACGATAATGTCCCGAAGCTTCTGTGATGGTATGAATTCCAGCCAGACTGACCTCCGCTCCGGCGATGCCGACTCCGGTTGTGGCATCAGTAACGCGGCCTTCTAAATTGGCGTTTTCGCTCTCTGAATCCACCTTTAGGGTTAAGCGTGAGACGCCGTATCCGTCCGCAGATGCGGTTATGACCGCAGTGCATCCTTCCTCGGCCGTTTCTGGAATCGTGACGACAAATTCAACTCGATTCAGACCTGCTTGTACGATCGCGGTTTCCGGCACAGTGGCACAGGTGGTGCCGGAGGAGCTTAAAAAGATCGTCACATCAGCGGCAGCCGTTTCATTCAATGTGACGCTCATGGTCGCGGTGCTTCCTTGCGTAAATGACAGTGAACTTGAAGCCAGAACAAGGCGTTTTTCATGAATATTGGAAATCTCGATGACGGATGCATAACTCGGTTGGTCAGTCTTGTAAAAGAACTCGATAGATTGACCGATGAGATTTGACCAATCACCGCTCCAATTCAATGGCGATACAGCATAATGCCAATCACCGCTGGCCCAGTCGCTGATTTGAATATAACCATCTTCAACGCCGCCGCCTGCGATCCATTCCATAGTGCCGTCTCCGGCAGCGTTCCATCCACCAGTACCTGAATCAAAGTCGCTGGCGAAGCGATCACCGATTCTGATCTGATCCACTCCGCCGACATCTGCACCATTATGCATCTCGGTGCGCACTCGAAACCACTGAACGTCGGCAAGAACAGAACTCAAAACCGATTGATCCACATTGAATGACTCTGCTGTGATCGGGATGGTATATTTTTCCCATTGATTCGCCTGTGAAGGCGGACCGAACGGAGCGGAAATAATCTGCTCACTCTGAGCGAAAGTGATCGGGAGGAATCCGGTGATTACGGCTATTGTACAAATCAATAAAAGATGTTGTCGCATGACAATCTCCAAATTTCCAAATTTGCCATTGTTTGTTATGGCAGTTGAATATAAAGACGGCTGCCCAATCCGACGGAATACATTAAATTTGCGTTTTTATCAAACAGTCCGAGGTCGGAATTCTTTTTGTTGTCGACCTGGATGCTGATGTCGGTGGTGTCGGATTTTATAGCCTTGAAACGAATGCTGCCGATATAGCCGCTGCCTGATACGGCAGAACTTGCCGGGAAAATACCGAGTACCGCCTTGACAATTCCTTCTGAATTGTCCTGGGTAAATTCCATCTGCATGATTGATCCGCTGTTGCCTTGGAGAAATTGGTCTTGTCTGCCCAAATCAACGACCTGTAATACGTCTGGATTGAAATGGACTAAACAGCCGAAGGTGGCCATTTCGACGACATTGCGGGCAGATAAATAGAGGTCGATGAATTGATCTTTAATGATGACGGAATCCGGGGGTGTCAGCATGATGGTGGGAACTAAAAAGTCGAGTTTAATCTGTACGTTTGCTTCTTCGCCGGGAGGTGGGGTGACGGTGTTGCTGCCGTACAAAACCGCCGTAGAATCCTGATAACCGGTGACAGCAACAGTAAGAATTTTACCTGCCGGAACCTGCAGTTTATCCATCGCTTTCGTTCCGTCGAAGGTGATTTTTCGGCGTATGGGCGTTATGGCTTCACCTGTAATCAACAAGACTAAACTGTCCAAAGATGCAGCATTGTAATTTTTTTCCGTCATTTTAATTGAAGCCGAAATGGCGGATGCTTCCTTGATTTGGGGTTCCGTCGGTGACATTCGGCTGCATTGAATAAAGGAAAAAAGGACGACGACTGATAAAAGAAATCGTCGTAATACATGCATGGGATGTTTTTCATTCATAAATAGTGCTCCTGTTGCCTAAATCTATTCCCATTCCACCAGCACATTGAGCGTCGCCAAATTTTCTTCTTCATCTTTTTCAGAGAGGATGAAATAGGCAAGTCCGCCGGCGACAGCTGCTCCCGCCCAAACGACCGGTTTTTTCAAGAGGGAACCTCCGCCGCCAGAATGCGTCATTTTCACTTTTGGTTTTGTAGAAGCCATTTTTACCTTGGGTTTTTCAGAGGCAACCTTGGTCTTTGGCTGCTGCAATTTTTCACCACCGCGAAGTTGAGCCAGTAGATCTTGGATTTCATCTGCCGTCAAAAAGCGAACCGAAATATCTTCGGTGCTGCTTTTGTTGCCCTGCGCATCAACGGCTTCAATATGATATTTCAGCTGTGATCGCTTTGTCATTGATTCAGGTAAAGAGACGCTGTAAGCTTCGCCCCATACTTGAACCTCCGTATCTTCGGCACGAATGAATCCTTTTTTACCCGAAGCGGAAACAACGCGATAAAATGAATTAATTACTTGAGATACATCTAAAACCTCACCTGCGGGAAGTTTGGTAATCACCTTGGCATTTGGTTTGGCTGCAACATAAAGCGGTGTTTGCAAAGTTGTCTTCACCCTCACGGGGACTTGGCCTTCCTGAAGAAGTTTTGACATCTTCCCCCGCACGGGCTTTTCCCCGTCCATGAGAACCAGTGAGACTTGACGTAGCGCATTCGTTCCGGCCGCGTGTACGCGAATGCCGTATTTGCCGCCGAATTTGCCCAATTTTTGCGGAAATTGTGAGATGATGGGGGTGAGACGATCGGCGATGGTAGCAGCCGGCAATGCGGGGCCTAACGGAGGGAATGCGATCGGCAACAGGACGAAAAAAATAGCGCAAGTCAAAAGCGTTTCATGCCTAATAAATTGTCTCATTTTAAGACGCTCTCCCAGAGATGCTTTAATCATAACAAAACTCTTTAATTAAAATAAAGTAAGCAATATCAAATAGTTGACATCAGTCAACATAAAGAGTGTCCAAATATTTATCAATTTTCATTCCAAACTTTTTCCTGCATCGCTAAAACCCGGCACGGTGAGCCGCTGCCTCGTTCAATGGCGAGCGCTCCGATGAACAGCGTGAACGTAAGTGAGAGCTCATGGAGACGGGTGAGATTTTCCAAATGAAATACATCATGCTGCGCACAAAATCGATTCACCTTTAAATCTTTGGATTGTCCTCCATCGATTCCCGCTGTGTCAATTCCTAAACCGGCTATTTTCCAATGGTTGACCAAATAATCCGCTGCTGCAAGAGTGATGCCTGGAAAATGCATGCCTTTTTCATCGCTACCCCAGTACTGTTGTTCTTGATGCCAGTATCGACTCCATCCTGATTCAAAAAGCACCACCGCATTTTGGGGTATGCAATTCAAATCATTCTCGCACCGTAAAACATCTTCGATTGTCGCAAGATAGTCGGCATTTTCGCCGGTTTGTGCTGAAATATCCACCTTGATGCCGGTGGACACCAGTTGCTGCAGCTTTATCTGGTCGATTGTTTTCCCTTGGTCGAGAAAATGAAAAGGGGCGCCGAGGTGGGTGCCACTGTGTTCGCCTATGGTCAATTGATTGAGGTTATAACCATCACAGGACACGTTACTGCAGGACTGAATGACTGTCAACGGGTCCCCAGGCCAATGGGGCATTTTCATGCTTACAGGGTGTGAAAGATCGATGAGGTGTTTTTTTAAATTGTGTATGTTCATGAAATTTCTTACTCTTATACATCATCTCATAATTTAAAGGCAAAGGATGCCGAAAGCAACTGGTTTCTTTCGGCGAAATGCCGGGTTTGACGACTTAAATATACGAAGAATCTATGCATCATTTGCCTGTTGAATCCAGTGCCGGTTTTTGTAAAAGACGCAATCGGATATTTCAAGCAGAGGTGCAAAGAACGCCAAGTTTCTACCTTTTCATATCTTTTCTAATCATTCTCGAAATGTTTCCACTAAATATGCCGCCTATTCTCCCGGCAGTCTTGATCACTCAATAAACTTTTCCGGCTTATAAATTATGCATAATTTATGGACAAAAGCGAGATAATCTATGAAAGACACCCTAAAAACCGATCCGCCGTTTGACTGGCATGCGAATCCTGAGGCGCTAACTGTGCTTCCTGTGGCTGTCGAGGACGCTGAGCTCACGCGTATGCCGCCAGGACGTGCGGTGATGAAATTGGCTTTGCCGGCCATTGGTTCTATGCTGCTGATCATGATATTCAACCTCGTCGATGCGTGGTGGGTGAGCAAGTTGGGGGCAGAACCTTTTGCCGGTGTCAGCGCGGCCTCTTTTCTGTTCTGGGCGCTGCAGTCAATGTCCCTGATCATCAGCGAGGGCGTTAATGCCTTGGTCGCCCGCTTTGTCGGCGCAAAAGAGAATAACCTGGCCGGAAGAGTGGTGGGACAGGCATTGATTTTGGCGGTGGTGATTGCATTGATGAACACTGTTTTTGGGCTGTGGATTGTTCACGGCGTGTTCATCCGTATGGGACTCACCGGTGTTGTTCTGGATTCCGCTGTTCAATATATGTCCTACACGCTCTATGGACTGGTAATTATTTTCTTGGCGTATACTGTGGATGCCGCATTCCGCGGGATGGGTGATACGCGGACGCCGTTCAAACTCATTGGTGCGGGTCTGCTGCTCAACATGATTCTGGATCCGTTATTCATCTTCGGCATTGGCCCCTTTCCGCGCATGGAGGCTGCAGGCGCTGCGTTGGCGACCGTCATCGCTCATGTGTTTGTATTGGTGGCGGGAATAATCGCCATTCAAGGCAGGG
>RPQV01000084.1 GCA_003818595.1 Calditrichota bacterium | reverse complement strand
TGGCCGATCAGGCTGAGTTGTTCGACATTATTCTTTTGCGACTGAATTTCGGTTGTCCGTTCCTGCACAATTTTTTCGAGTGCGCGACTGCGTTGTCGTAATTGTCGAGTGCGCATTTGCACCAAGAGATAAATGAATCCGCCGCCGCACATCAGATAGAGGACCCATGCCCATAGGGTTGAATACCACGGCCGCAGAATCGTGAAAGCATAGACAGCCGATTCACTCTCCTGATGATTGATGTTTCGCGCCTTGACGATGAAGCGATATTCTCCCGCCGGAATATTGGTATAATAGCGCCTGTTTTCACGGCTCCATTCTGACCAGTGACGATCAAATCCTTCCAGTTTGGTCTGAAACTCATTGGCATCCGGATAGATAAAAGAGGGCAAGGCATATTCAAAATGCAATTCATTCAGCTTGAACGGGAGCCTTTTTATTGAATTTTCAGCGGATTTCCCGCCGTAAAAGAGGGTGGAATCATTGGGCACTACGACTTTACGAATCAAGCTCGCAACAGGACGAATCATTTCCCGATCATCAATCGGCGCATACTGTAATAACCGATTCACCGCACCAAACCATGTTGTTCCATCTTTTTCCGGATAAATGCTGAAAACCGGTTCGTCAGCGAAACGTGACAGCGTTTGCTTTTCAAGTTGGTAGCTGCCATCGGCGTTTTTCTTGATGATGACGGTTTCGCTGCCCAAATTAGCCCAGATATTGCCTTTCGAATCGCCGACAATCACCCCTTCGGCTGAATTCATCCCCAGGTTGACCTTTGCAAAAAGGGGATCAGGTTCAAACTGTTGTCTCTGTTCATCAAAACGGAATACACCCTCGCTGGTCGTAAAAAAAAGACGTCCTGCGGCACGATAAGCCATCACCGTCCCGGCCGGCAGGTTATGTTCGGGACCAAAGCGTTCTATCACCGCATCAGTCAGGTCTCCATCCGGCGCCTTGATGCGAATCGCACCTTCGTCGAAAGTACCCAGCCAAAAAATGCCTGGTTCCTGTTCAGTAATGGTATAGACATATTCATCAAGTCCGGCAATGCGGCTGACATAATCCAATTGATAGGGATTCCTGGCGTCTTGGCGAAAGATAATGGCGCCATTCGACGTACCGACAAGGATAGTACTGCTGTCCTGCCAACAAGCATAGAGACATGAAGCAGTAACAGTAACATCTCGGTATACGAGCCATGCATTTTTATCTTTTATTGCAGCGATTCCGCTGCCCATACAGGCGAACAGTTCCTTTTTAACCTGATAGAGTTGAAAAACCTGTTCGGCCGAGTGTGACATGAGAGTGACCGGCCTGAATTCAGAATCCTGATCGAGAACATATACGCCATAGTTACAAGCCGCATACAATTGATCATCATATCGGAGTATGCTGTTGGGAATAATTCCAGTCGGCGTCGTGAACTGCGACAGGGGTGAATGATATTCCAGGATGGCAATGCCGCCATCCATGCCCACCCAAAGATTCTGTTGTCGGTCCACATACAATGCCTGGATAGTATTTGAGATCAAGCCGGAATCTTTGGTGAAATGGGATATGATTTTTCCGGTTGAACTAAGGATGAAGAAACCTTCCGATAATGTGCTGACCGCAAAACAACTGTCCGGAAGGAGCACGCCATCATAAATAATGGCATCACGCATGACATCATCCGCTTCGGTCGAAAATTTTTCAAATGTTTGACCATCCCATAAGAATAGACCATTCCTCCCTGCTGCCACCAGATGGGTGTGAGATAATTGGGGAAAAGGAAGGATGAAACGAATCCGATCATCCTTAAACTGTTCACTGCCCGGGACAAGCCGCAATGAGTCATTCTGCAGTTTGAGAAGACCTGAGCCTATTTGGGAGACGTAAAGGTTGTGATCAACCCAGAAAGCGCTGCGATAGGAGGTTTGAGAAGACCACACCTTTACGTCCCAAGTATCCCGTTTTTCATCTTGACTGATTGGGGACGATGTCCGGCGAAAACGAAACAGCTTTTCAAAAGCCAGAAAGTAAATACCCTCCGGCGTGACTTGAACTGACGCTATAGTGGTAAATGATCGTTCCTTTTCATCAATAAAATTCAGCAATGAAACGTACTTGACTTCCGAATCGTCCGTTTCCAAATATCCCAACTCCGCTCCGCTGCCCACATAAATGCGGCCGCTGCTGTCCTGGGCGAATGAGCGGGCAAAAGAACGATTCGGCGAGACGATCATCCGCCAGGAGGATCCATCAAATTCCTGCACCCCAAATCCGTTGCCGACATACATGATGCCGCGTTGGTCCTGAATAAAAGCCCAATTCTGAAAGTGGCCATTGGTCTTTTGGGCGCCGTACGTGGTCATCAGCGGCCTGCCGATTTCCGCAGCCTGCACCGCAGAACTCATGAATATCAGCATCGCTAACAGAGCAAGCGGCAAGGAGTTGATTTTCAATGTGATCTCCCAAAATATGCGGATCGGCCATGGGCACTGTAAAGATGCAGGATAAATTCTTTCGGCCCCGAAGAGGGTGCCGCGAATGACCGGAACTTGACGTAAAAAGACATAGGGGTAGTGTAAAATTGATTCCAATACACGGTTAGTTTCTCATCATCGATTGATGGATTGGCTCATTTACGCGCTCATCATGATGATCGAGGTGAAAAATCATCGATATCAGATGCATTTTATTAAAGAATTTTCTTAAAACAAATAAAAAAGAAAAGAGAGGCAGAAATTTATTGAGCAGCCAATACAGTCGTCGCCGGATTATCGCTCTCCGATCATGTAGATCTGCCACAACTCCCTCTCCCCCATCCTCACAAAAGGTGCCAAAGCCAGCTTGCCGGTTTTGCCGATTGATTTTTCCAGGAATTTGAATTCGTCCAGTTTTTCCAAAATTGCCGGATCCGGCGCCTGATTCATGCCGAATTGCCGCAACAGCAACATGCCTTTGGCGCGAATAGCCAGTTCGAGGTAGATGCGCAAATAGCAGAAGAGATCAACCACCACCGCCGGCGGGAAATAATCGCGGATAGAATGCAGGTATTGACCAAAACGGGTCTCGGAACTGCGTCCGGTCAAAATCATCTCCAACATGCTCATATCCTCATCCATTCCCATGCTGAGCCAGGAACGCAGAGAGCGTTCGCTATTTTCATAGATAACGATAATCAGCAGCGGCAATATGATGATGATCAACATTGTCATCAACACCGGAGGCAGCAAAAATTGGTTGAACAGGGTATGTACAGCGGCTGAGGCGACCAAGGCAGGAATAATGGCGCGCCATTTCGCCTCGGCAATTCGATCGACGGCTCTTTTATAGAGGATGCCGAACATGGCGGTGCAGGCTGAATGCATGACGGCCGTCCCAAAGCCACGAACAAACCAGATAATCATGCCCGCATCGCTCAACCGATGCAGGTAGACGATATTTTCAAATACTGAAAAACCGGCGCCGATCGCGGCGCCGTGTATGGCGGCATCAACCAGAAAACCAATGCGCTTTTTCCTGATCAAATAATAAAACAGAGAGGCTTTTGTCGCTTCTTCAACCAGAGGCGCGAAAAAGCGAGAATAGTCATTGAAATCCATGGATAACGTCTTGATCAACAGGGTATTGACCAACAGGCAAATGAGCGCTGCCAATCCGCCTCTGATCAAGCTCAAGAGAGCGGACGACAGTTTTACCAGTTTGTAGCTGTCCAACAGCAAAAGGGCGAGCGCCAAGACCAGTACCGGCGCCAGGCTCAGAATCAGTCTACTGATGATCATAGTATTTTGAGCGATATCATGAATTCTTTTGAAAAAGCATCGCCTTCCATCGCAACCGCATAGCCTAATGAAAAAGTGGAATCAAAACGCGACAAGGTGACCAGTCTAAAGTCCGCCTGCAGGCCGATATTGGCCAAGGTTCTCTGCACGCCGAATGTCGGCCACGGTTCACTGCCCTTCGGTGCGTCGAAATTCGTTTGCATCGCGGACGCAAACACGGCTGTTCGCATCCATCGCGTGTAGAAACTGGTGAAACCCAGTCGGCGAAATCGCAGAGGCGGCAAATTCCATTCAACCATCACCTTGCCATAGTTCACACCGCCGAAATGGTTAAGCGGCACACCGGGAAACGTAAAATAATCGCGATATCGCTTCTCGGAGGCACAATCAATCCAGTTATTGCCAAAACCGCCGAAAAAGAAATTGGCAAATGCGTTATTCTGATCGCCAAAGCTGTATCCGGCGGAACTGCGCACCCAGATGGAAGAGTGGTCAATTGCCAGCGGAATACCATAGTCAAAATGAGCATACATCCGAGGGAAAATCTCGCGATTGACATGTACACCGGAGAAAATGGTTCGCCAACGCAAGCCTTTTTCATCATCAACAGCTCCAAGAGACTTGCGGATAAATTGATAGTCAAGGGCCAATTTCATGCTATTCAGCCGGCTGTACGGCGCGGATATGTTTTGATAATCCGGCAATGTCTCCAGGCCGCCATAGTGTTTGATGCTCAAGTTGAGATCCATGGTTTTGGGTTTGTCATAGATCAGACTCTTGTTGTGTTCCAGCTGCAGCGAGTAACCTTTGCGGCTGATTTTGGTGGGACCAAAAAGATCATAAAAATCCGTAGTATTCAAGCCGGCACGAAACCGCCATTGCCAATAATGAACATCCAATCCAAGATGGAACCGTTCATTTTCGGGAATATTCGGATTCGGAGTGTACAATGCGGACAATTGCATGCCTGCCGCGCCGATCAAATCGGAAAAATTGGTGCGGTAGCCGATTGCCGCATCATTCTTGTAGCCCTGGATAATGGGATACGCGGACGTCAGTTTCAAGTGATGAAGAGAATGATAGGGTTTCGAAGAGAGCGTCAACGAATCAACATTAATTCTGGCCGGCGAACCCAGAACCCATTCCCGCACCAGAGGATGCTTTTTGCTGATTTCGGTACCAAGAAAGGTGATGGCGCTGACGCGATCAGGCACTTGACAAGCGATCATGGAGGGAACAAATCCCTGACCGGTGTAACGCATGACCAGCAGCGAGTCATCCGAGATGGGAACCGGCCTGAAAAAGCCGGACTCGGTATTACTCAGTACCTCCATGTCCTGCTTGTCCCAATTGTAGCGATAGATATTGGACACCCCGGAATAGTAGGAGGAACCGTAGAGGTACTTGCCGTCCGGTGAAAAAACAAAACTCTGCGGCAGGCTGTTTTCGAAATCAAAGAGGAGTTGAAATGTATCGGCTTGAGCAGTTACCATCTTGATCAGCTTTTGATGTCCGGATATTTCAACCATCGAGGCGGTGAGAAGGGCTCCATCGGGCGAAATATCGATATCAAAGATATCCCGGCCATAAGGGAAAGAACGTATCTGATTCCATTCGCGATAGGGAAATGGAATGCGTACCAATGTTGAGATGCCGTTAAAGTGGCGCACACCCCACAATGAACTGTCCGCATTATTAAAGGCCAAATCACCAATTCTCGCATCTTTAATCAGACGTCGCGATTGTCCGGTGTTAATGTCGACGACATTCAGGTCACGCCAACGCGAATTATCGCTGGTAAAGAACAGCATGTGAGAAGAGGGATCATAGGCCAGTGAGGTCACTGTGTAAAGCATTGGGCCTTTGACCTCACATATTTTTTCCAATTTGCCGTTGGTCAAATCGATGGAGGCAATGTGCGCGACTTGGCCGGGATAGAGTACCGCAGTGTAAAGTTTATGATCCGCGGCATTGTAATAACCGCGGGAGACGGAACCAAGCGCCCGATCAGAGATTGGGCGATAGCGCGTCGTCGGATGGCGGCGAATTGAATCAAGGTTAGCTTGTTGCCATCGATGCTCCCACTCCACCCAACGGGCCCACTCGGTGGAGAGTTCGCTGCCATACACATGTTTGAATTGCGTGGCAAAGTACCGTTTGCTTCCCGGCTCCCGCATATACCATTGCAGCAGTTTTTTCGGGCCATATTGATAGCTGAGATAGCTGACGAAACGGGTACCATAAAGGTAAGAGTTGGCGCCGACCTGAAAATCAATGGCAGTTCCTTCAGACTCGAGGCCGACAACATTATAGAATCGAGTCTGGTCGCGCACCATCGATCTGAAAACCATCTCATCATACGCTCCCTGGGCTCGGCCTAATCCGCCCGCAAGCCAGGTTTCCATAAAAACGGCGATGCCTTCGGTATACCACCGCGGGGTTAGTCGGCGAGGATTGGTCAAATAAGCATAGAATAACGATATCGGATCTTCGGCAGAATCCTGCACTTTGCCCAGGAAAGCAGAACGATAAAAGTGATCTCCCGCTGTCTTTTGATCTGAAGTGATAATATGAACCATCTCATGATTCATCACCCAATTCATCCGCTCGTTTGCGGGAATCGTTTCATAAACATAATCAGAAGGCGCCAGATCCATGCGGATAAAATTCATCGGCACTGCGGTGGCGCCGGCGTTGCCATAATCACTGAAATCCTGCAAATAGACCGTCGTTTTTTCACTGGGACGATAGTTGAAGAGCTGACCCTCAAATTCCAGCGAATTTGTAAAACAGCGTGCAAGATGAGGCACGATATATTCATGCGGCCTTCCCAGATATAATAGATTCATATGTTCAGTTGATACGATGCTGAACTGGCCGTAGAGCGCGGATAGGTTGAAGAAAAGTAGTAAAAAAAGCCTGCAACACTGTTTCGTCATTCGCATATGCTTCATTGCCTTTATCGCCAAGCCTGATGACAGGTTATCATTAATTATTTTTAATGATCCATATAAATGATCAAACGGCGATATCCCGTTGTGGGACATCGCCGTTATATTTTTGATTATTCAGCAGGGATGATCACATGATTAAAAGCAGCACAGACCTTTTCACTGCCGAATTTTTCAGGTTCATTCAGACCTTATTCTTCCGTTGATTTGGCGTCCAGGTTCTTCACCGCATCAATCGTCTTGGCGTCGAGATTCTTCACCGCATCGACCGTCTTGGCATCGAGATTCTTCACCGCATCGATTGTCTTGGCATCCAGGTTCTTCACCGCATCAACCGTCTTGGCATCGAGATTCTTCACCGCATCGACGGTCTTGGCGTCGAGATTCTTCACCGCATCGACCGTCTTGGCGTCCAGGTTCTTCACCGCGTCAACGGTCTTGGCGTCGAGATTCTTCACCGCATCGACCGTCTTGGCATCGAGGTTCTTCACGGCATCGACCGTCTTGGCATCCAGGTTCTTCACCGCGTCAACTGTCTTGGCGTCGAGATTCTTCACGGCATCGACTGTCTTGGCGTCGAGATTTTTCACCGCATCGATCGTTTTAGCGTCCAGATTTCTCACGGCGTCCATCAGGTTATCATCGGTGACAATTTTCTGAAACGCGTCACTTTGAAAAAATTCCTGCATTTCTGCGTCTGTTGTGAACACGTCTTTATCGGCCATTTGCTCAGTTTGGAATTTTTCAGCCTTTTGCACGCCGCTGATCGTGCCCCGCAAATCAGCAGAATTGGGTCGCGGAGCTGTCAGCAAAAAATAAGCACCGACAAGCGCCACAAGCACGGTCACCATAAGCAGCCATTTGAATTTGGATGACATAAAAGCCTCCTTTTAAACTATTGGTTTAATTTCATTTAATTTCTTGCGACAATACTATCTGATCGTTTTGGCTCAATTGTAACTGTAGGACGACGGGTTCTTTTGTGACCGTCGAAAAAGTCAATCGATAACTGCAGGGATTATCACATCGCCAAGTTATCTGTTCCGAGTTCACCTTCAAATTGATGAACGGAACGTCGCTCTCACTTTTCAGGCTCTTCAAAACAATGGCTTCAGGCGCGTATGTGAACAGAATGTCGGACATCAAGCGCGGTTCAAGCGAAAGTTGAATCTCAATCGACTGGCCATACGCATGCCAGGAAAGCCCGCCCTGAATCGATTCCAAATCAATAGTCCTGCGCCGTTCGGCGGATGACATATCATACAGGGCGCCGGACATGTTGGCCTGTTGCCTTGGTTGAAACCGAAAAGCATCATCAAATCCCGTCATCATCACCAGCAGTACCAAGGCCGCCCCGGCGGCAAAACTGGCGATATATCGAAGGCGCACGGTCGGCAGAGAGACGGCCGGTATTCGATCCCGCCATGTGCTCTTGCGCACTCTCTCCTTAATGTGAACGGCTCTCATAATCGTATGGGTGAGATCTTCAGGGGGTTCAACGCCGGCGGAATTCTGCAATAAATCCGCCATTTCTTTTTGAACAGTGTATTCTGCATTCACCTGCGGATCGGACTGCAGGAGCGCCTCCCACACCTGCTTGTCCTTCTCGTTCAATGAGCCATCCAACGCATTTTGCATCAATTGTTGCATCACTTTATTTTTCATTGGACACACCCATGCTCAACAAAATTGGCTTCAAGGCCTTTCGGGCGGCGAAGAGATGAGCCTTTACTTTTTTCTCGCTGAGATCGAGAATGGCGGCGATCTCCTGATAGCCTAAATTGTGGAAATGACGAAAAATGATCATCGCCCGATCGATCGGTTTCAAAACCATCAGCGCTTCCTGAATAGGGTCGGAAAGTTCGAAACGAGGATTCAGTTCGATGACCGTGTGTACGGCATCCAACCCTGACAGTCGCTTTCTCATTTTCAAGGAGTTGATGGATTCGTTCATGGCGATACGATAAAGCCAACTGAAAAACGAGTGATCCATCTTGAAAGAATCGATTTTTTCAAACACCTTGACGAACACGATCTGACAAACCTCTTCTGCTTCTGCTCGGCTGTGCGTCATGCGCAGCGCGACATTATAAATTGGCTTTTGATACTTGATGACCAGTTCTTTAAATGCCTGTTGATCACCCTGACGAAATCGTGCGATCAGCTCAGCATCACTTGTTCCTATCATATATACAATCCAAACGATTAAAAGTTGGTTGAAAAAAAGTTTCATGTGATGCTAAAAATCGCTTCCAGCCCCGCATATCGAAATATCTCGGTAATATGCGCGTTGAGGTTTTTCAATTGGAGATGATGTCCGCCTGCACTCAATCTTTTTTCCGTCGCAATGAGAACGCCGATTCCGGCGCTTGAAATGTACTCCAGCTTGCTGCAGTCGACGATCGCACTTTTGATGACACGATTGAACGTCTCCATAGCCGATTGCTGTTGTGATGCATCGAATCTTCCGGTCAGGAAAATATTACCTTCCTGATCAAGGCTTACTTGGAACATAAATCCTCACCTATTTTTTTGATCATGGTGATCGTACTCACCCGATTCTGATATTGATACTCGACCTGATCCATGACCTTGTGCACCAGAAACAATCCCAATCCTCCCACTCGCCGCTCTTCCAGGCGCGCCTGCGGATCAACCGGAGGAGGCCGAGTGATATCAAAGTCATCGACATCAAAGTCCTGCAAAACGATGGTCAGCCTCGTGTTGATTATTTCTATCTGCAGAGAAATCTGAGATGTGCCGTCATTATACTTGACAAGGTTTGTAAAAACCTCTTCTATTGCCAGTTCTATTTCATACGCCGTCTTCTGGTCAAGATCATATTGAATTCGAAATTGATCGACAAGTTCAAATATCGAATCCAGAGATTGAATGGACCGCGGAAATAATTGCTGCATAACGTTTAGGCGCTCCCGAATGCACCGGTACAGAGCAGAAGCCAGAGGGCAGTTCTCCTCCGGAGGAGTTGAACAAAATAATCAATGATGGACTATAAGGTGAAGATATTCCTTTTGGGCTTTTAATGCAACGTTTTTTTCACGCTTTCAT
>RPQV01000083.1 GCA_003818595.1 Calditrichota bacterium | reverse complement strand
CCATTGCCGCAACACCTCGGGCGTCACCGCGCCGCCCTCCCTTGTCTGGCCCAGGAAGGCCACTCCACCGTACGGACGCAATAAACGAGACACTTCCGCGGCCGGACACGGCGGTTCGCCCGTCAGCAACATCTGTTCCGACACGAGGAGGTTGAAAAGGTACGTCCCGTACGGAACCTGCTCCGGAGCACCCTCGTAAACTGCGACGCGCACGCCGTACAAGCCCGCCTTGGACAACGCATCCCGCGCAATCGCGGCCTTCTGCGCGGCCTGCAGGTCATTTTTCTCATGATACGCATATCCCATATCCACGTAGGCCTTGGTGTAAGTGGATTGTAGAAGAATGGCTTTTTGAAAGGCGAAAATGGCTGAATCCAATTCGCCTGCTTTGAAAAAGGCGATCCCGAGGTTATCGGCCAGTTGCGGATTGTTGGGCAATGTTTTTGCCGCCAGGCGGAAATAATTGATGGCCGATTTCGGCTCCCCGGCATCAAGAGCTGCTGCTCCTTTTTCGGAATAGTGGGCGGCGGAATTGGCCAGCAGTTCCTGTATTTCCTCTTCCTGACGGTTGCCGGCGCATGAGAGAATCAGCAGGGCAACCAAAACAAAGGGTATTGATCGCACCATAATCGTCTTCCTTGTTCAGAGGTGGAGGTCAGAGAGAGACGCCCGAGCCCGGTCATTCGAACTCGGGCGGAGAATCACATACCCTTCTTCTTGAGAATTTTATCAATCTCGTCCATGACTCGATTCATTTTTTCTATGCTCTTATTGAAAGGCTCGGCTGTTGTCATATCAACGCCTGCTTTTTTCAGCAGATTGATGGGATAGTCCGATCCGCCTGAAGAAATGAATTGAATATAATTTTCGACCGCGCCTTTTTCTTTGTTCAGCACCTTTTCCGCCAGTGCTGTCGAAGCGGTGAACGACGTCGAATATTGATAAACATAAAAATTGTAATAGAAATGAGGGATATATGCCCATTCCACGGCATATAGGTCATCCACGGCGCACACATTCTTCTCACTGCCGTAATATTTGCGAAAGATGTCGCCATAAAGTGCACTCAAAGATTCACCGGTGAGGGGTTGCCCGCTTTCAATCCTTTCGTGGATGCGCAGTTCGAACTCGGCGAATTGCGTTTGCCGGAAAAGCGTACCTTTCAAGCCGTCGAGATATTCCATGAGCAGGGACAAGCGAACATCGTCATCCTTGATGGTTTTAAACATATGATCAATGAGCAGAGCTTCGTTAAATGTTGACGCCACCTCGGCCACAAAGATCGAATAATCCGCTAATGGGAAAGGCTGGTGCTTGTTGGAGTAATAGCTGTGCATCGTGTGCCCGAGTTCGTGCGCCAACGTACTGACATCGTCAAAGCCTTCATTAAAGTTCAACAGAATAAACGGGTGAACATCGTAAGCACTTCCTGAGGAATAGGCGCCTGAACGTTTGCCGGGAGTTGGATACACATCGATCCAGCGGCTGTTCATGGCGTGTTCGACCGTATTCACATATTCCTTCCCCAAAGGCGCCAGAGAGGTTAATACCACCTGATTGGCTTCATCGATGGTGTATTTTAGATCCACACCGGCGACGGTCGGGGCATAGAGGTCATAGTATTGGAGAGAATCAACGCCCAGCATACGCCGCTTGATGTCCAGATACCGATGAAACGCGGGCAGATTGTTGTTCACATTTTCGATGAGTTTGTAATAGACTTCCAGGGGAATGTTGTTTTGATCCAGAGCGGCGGCGAGACTGGAGGAATAGCCGCGAGAACGGGCATTAAAGAGATGGCCATTGACTGCGGCCGCCAATGACGTCCCCAGGGTGCCCTGATATTCCTGCAAAGCGCCGAAAAAGTTTTCAAAAACCATCTTGCGATCGTCACGATTGCCAACCGCGCGGGCTTTGGCGTAACCTGAAGAAGTGAGTTTTACTTTTTCTCCGCTGCTCAAGGTGACTTCAGGGTATGGGAGTTCGGCGTTGGTAAAGATACTGTAAATGTTGTGAGGCGCACCGGCCATGATGCCGGCCTCGGCCATGATTCTTTCTTCCTTGTCAGAGAGGAGGTGCAATTTCTTCCTCAATAAATCGCGCAGATAAAATTCATACACCTTTAATCCCGGTTCCCGCTGTATGAATCCCTCCAATGTTGCCTGATCGATTTGAAGGATCTCCGGTTCGATGAATGAGGCCAAAGAACTCAATTGAGTGGCCATCTGCTGCATTTTTTGAGTTTTCGCCTGGTTCTCGGCATCGCGTGTATCCAGGTCTGACTTGAGGTTAGCATAAATATAAAGTTGTGTAAATTCTTTTGCCATTTCACTATTAAATTGCAGACAATTCATGAGAGTTTGAGCAGAGGAGCCCAATTTCCCTTGATAGGAGGTGATCTGCTGGTATTTTTCAGCGGTCTCTGTCAGTGTCCGTTCCCAGCTTTTGTCATCGCTGTACAAATCCGCCAGATTCCACTTGAAACGTTCCTCGATATTTGCCCGCTCCATCTGAGCCGAGACAATTCCGGTCGATAATGCGATGGTTGAAATGAGTGTCATCATGATTCCTGTTTTTTTCATATATATCCCTTCATTTGTCACAAGTTCATTCGATTTTGATTGCTTTAGTTCATCAGATTCTTGAGTTGATTTTCGATGGGGTAGGAGGGACGAATATCGACAGGCAAATGGCTCAATTGTTGAATAATCTGTTCCATCAAGGGAGTCATTTGTCGATTGGATTCGATGAATGATTTGGCGCCGTCATAATCACCCTCTGCTTCCAAAGTCAATACCTTGGTTGTTAACTCGGTCAATGCCGGCCAGAATAATTCCTGGTTATAATTCAATTTTCCGTTTTGATCCACAAAGAACGCGCCGCTGTTGATGAGATGATTGAATTGCATGGCGACACCGCCGCCGTGTGCTTCAGTGATGCCGAAACGGATCGAACGGAACATGCCGCCAAGATAGCTGGCATACATGGATGCCTCCAATTCTCGCGGGAATACGCCTTTATCGATCAGAAATTTGAACGTCACCATACCCAAAATATCCGCCTTGCACTCTTCGATGGTGGAATACAATTCCTTGAGTTCGCGGCCGACCGTTGTTTTTTCTCCGTTTTTCAGGGTGATTGTCCCGGGTCCCAATCCATGGCTCATTTCATGCATGAGAACGTGAGTAAAATAGGCATCAAAAGAAACCAATGGCAGGATGTCGGGCGATAAAATGATATCGACGATCGGGATCCAGCATTTTTCGAATTTAGCGCGGGCGATGTTCTTCAGCATCACTTTTTTAGAACCTTTGGCCTCCCGCACCCGTTCATCATTGGGAAGATTGAACGCTGTTGTTTGAATGCCTGCCTTGGTATCCCCTGCGGCATACAACTCGTTCACTATTTTTATCGGGGAAGCGCTTCCGCGGTTAAAATTTTTATATTCATCGGGGATCGGCAACGCTTTTTCCATTTCCGTCAGCCAGCTCGCGGCTTGCGCCAGTTTATTGCTTTCCTCATGGTCAACACGGCAGATGAATGCCTCGTATGAGGCTTTGCCGTTAAAGAGGGCATCTTCATACACCTCATAGGGGCCAATCACCACTTCCAAATCGCCGCTCAAATCCATCCATGCCATATCGCTTTCAAAGTAATCATCCGTCAGAAAGGCTTTACTGCGCAGTTCAAGAAAACGGGCGAGAGAGGCATCCTGAGTGATTTTGGCTGCTTGGCTCAATAATTCAGCAATGTGCTGCACCGGATAAAACTCATGAAACGGCACAGCTTCCAGTTGGCCGTTTTTCCTTTGCACAACGGTGAATTCACTGGTGAGAGATTCTCTTTTATCAGGGTGGGAGATTAACGTCTGTTCAAATTCTTCGCGGGTCATATCGACGGGATAAAAACCGGCTCCGGCCGGTTTGGGTTGTCGATCCAGAAATGGTTCATGGTGCACCAGACGATTCCATTTGCCGAACATGACTTGGAACAATGCAAGATGATCCGTCAGCCCTGACTGTTCGAGATTCTGGAGTATTTGGGGGTTTTGCGGGTCGACTTGAAGAAGAAACAGTTCGTCTATTTCTTTGGCTGCCTGGATTAATTTGGCCAATACGATCCGGTCAGCCTCTGTGAAGCCGGTCAAATCGGTTTCCAAGGCGACCGGCGACAGCTTGGCCAACTCCTGTACAACGGTCTCCTGTGCCGCCCTTTCGGGAAACAAATCGGTCTCATTGCAGCCTTGAATAAACGGCGTGATCATCATCAAAACTCCTATTCTGTAAAGCCGATGCATTCATTCTCCTTTCTTCTCAAAAATCTGAATTCGATACTCTTCCTATTTCAAATTCCAGGGTCTTGTGTATTTTTTGGCACGAAATGGCCTGCATCGTTCCGGTATATATCATCTGTTCAAGGCGGTCGATTTTATTCGGCTTTGACCAAAACAGTCATCACATAGTGTCGTACCGGCATGAGTGTTCGTTCCATCTGGTATAATTGTAATTCAAAATATTGTTGGCGTTGAGGCTAAGCCGAATGTTTTTCCAGGAATAGGATGCCCGCAAATCAAGTACCCTTTGATCGACACGATCATCGTTGGGATAGACTTCAACTCTTTCGAATCGGGAGACATAGCGTCCGTCCGCGCCGATCTCAAAGGGATGAGCGGTAAAAGTTGCGGAAGCAACCCATAAATGACGTGCGCGATAGGAGAGGATGGTGTTTTTATCCACATCGTGCGGATCCATGATGGTGTAACCGAACGTAAAAGAAAGATTCTTGATCGGCACAACGGTCATGTTGGTTTCAACGCCTGCAATCCGGGCACGGGTTACATTAATGAAGCGGATGACCTGATTTTCATTAGGACGAGGTTCGATCATGTCCCAATAATCGCTCCAGAATCCTGCCATGTCAAAATAAAACAGATTGGAAGGCTGCAGATTCAAGCCGATTTCGTGCGACCAGGCGGTTTCGGATTTCAGATCCGGATTCGGCACGATGGTCAGCCCTGAATAAATACCGTTCGGAAATCGTTCTGACAAACTGGCGACGCGGAAACCGCGTCCGGAAGAGGCCCGCAGGTGAATGTTGCTCTGAATATGCCAGACGAAGCCAATTTTAGGACTCCATTTGCCTTCCTGAAATGTGTGATCCAGAGTCTGATGATCATAGCGCAGTCCCAGGGTGAGGGCAGCATTGGCGCCCAGTTTACGTTCATTTTGAATATATGCGGCGAGGGTGTACTGATCGTGCGTGCCCACCAAGCCTGAAAGGACATGATCCCATGATCCTTCGCTGCCGAAAATCATGGAATTTTTGGGAGAGATTTGCCATTCGCCTTGAACTTCGTATCCTGGTTTCTGAGCGGTGGATGCGGTGATATTATCATGATACCAATTCTTCCAATAGTTATAAAAATAGGAGAGACGAGTCTTAATACTCAGGTTTTGACGCATAACCCATTGGTGAAACAGATTAGCACCATATTTTTCTGAATCCACATAGTCGCCGACTGCTTCCGGATTGACCTCGAGCGCCTCCCTTTGGCTTTTCCACATCAAACTCGACTCTCTTTTGCCGCCTTCATAATTCAAAGTGAGGGTCAAGTTGTGCGCGCCGTTCGGGCGGAAATTCCATTTTACATTTCCATTATGGCGCAAATAGGCCGTGTTCTGAATGTAGCCCATGGACTCATGCCGACCGGCCGCGAGTAGAATTTCACCGCGATCGCCGATTTTTTGAGTGTGATCAACATCAACATCATTGAACATGCGCAAATTGTTTGACCAGTCCCATTCTGAATAGAGAGGGCGATCATACAAACCGCCGGAAAGTCGCAGGTTGGTCACCGGCCGATTGGCGGCTTGTTTGGTGATGATGTTGATGACGCCTCCCAATGCGCTGGAACCGTAGAGCGCTGAACCGGCGCCTTTGATCACTTCCACTCGTTCAACTTGAGTTGAGGGGATCATATCCCACTTGATGTCTCCGCTGTCGCCGGGCATGACCGGCACGCCGTCAACCAGCATGAGCACGCGACTTCCGGCGCCGTAATTGAATCCGGAGGAACCGCGAATATTCACTTGTGAACCGACGAAATTGACTCCTGCAGCATATTGCAGAAGCTTGTCGAGAAAAACTTCATTGCGCGCTTCAAAATTTTTCCGCGTCAAGACGCCCACGCTGGTCGGTGTGTCCTGAATGCTCTGTCTGCGTTTATTGGCGGTGACGACCAGCTCCGGAGTTTCCAGGACTGTCCATTGCAGCTTGACTTGAATCGTCGTGGTCTTGTCGGCCTGCACGAGCACGTTTTCCTGGATTAAGCGCTGATAACCAATCATGCTGATGGTCAAGGAATAATTTGCGGGCGGGATATTGGTGATGAGAAATTGTCCTTTGCCGTCGGTTGCTGCCCCCAGTACAGTTCCGTTGATCGTGACATTGGCGCCGGGTAAAGGTTCATTCGTCTCGGCATCCGTCACCTGTCCTGCCAGTGTTCCGCCGTTCTGAGCGATCAAAGTTCCGGAATGTGTGAAAAAAACAAGCATGAGAAACAATAATGGAATCCGCACAGTCTTACCTCAAAATTCGAGTGTCAAATTGACATTGGCCACCACGGTTGAATCCGTCGGCAATGCCACTGATCCGGGTAAAAAATCAGTCGGCTTTTTTTTATATATCGCCTTTATGCTTTCAATACCGATGGATTTGTTTTTCTCAACGAGCAATGCGCCGATCAATCGATATACTCCCGGCTGAAGGGAGAGAGAATAGTGGATTGAATCAAATCCTGCAGGTATTGGAATGCCAAAAGTGATATCAAGCAGGCTTGTGGGCAGGATCGAGGGTGAGGCGATCATGAGAACCTGCGTTGCCTCGGCAGGCCAAACGCCTGTCGCCTGTAATGTTCCTTCAATCGCACTGGAAACCTTGCGCCGCGCTTTGGACAAATCCGCCTGAATTTCAATTCCGTCAACCAGAGTGTTCTTATCGGGAATGGTTACGCTTCCTGGGGCAAAGTGGTTATCAGTGGGGAAATAGATGCCGATGATGTTCGTTACGTCCCATGGCTGATTTTTCTCCTTCCACACCACACCAACGGCTGCAAAAGTTTGCGGCGGTGTCCAGATGACGAAATCGGCCTTGTCAACAAAAAGGGGCAATGGTTCGCTGGTGACGATGTCAGAGATGGTCGTGGGGGGGAATTTGAGAGCCGCGACGACCATTACCTGATCGGTCATTTCGGGCCAGGTCTTATTAAAGCTCACCACGCCTGATAAACCGCTGCGTGTGGGTTCAAGGCCTCGCTCATGACTGCAGTGAAGGCTGATGATTAAAATGAGCAGGGGAATAAAAACAATTTTTCTCGGCATATCATACCTTGTTTGGTTTTCAAAAAAAAGCCTCGAACCCAAATAACGGCTCGAGGCGTGATAATATTTCCTTTAAAATGAATCCTGATGCGAAAAATTAAAATTGAAAATCGAGACCCAGCATCAGGTTGTTCACATTCATCGTGTAGAGACCGGCCAGGTTTTTAGCGGTGGTCGACGCGTCATAAGCCCAGGTTTTGACTTCCTTATCAGCGATAAAGAGTTTTTCGTAATTCAGGGATATTGACACCGGGCCCGCGGGTATCTGTACGCCAAAGGTGACCACATTGCGGCGATTGATGTCCGGAATGGCGACGGTCAGCGTTTCGTCCACTGCTGCGGGGCCTTCGCTGTAAAAGCCGCCGCGAATTTTGGCAGCGCCGGCAGTGAGTTCGAATCCAAGGCCCAAGCGCAGAGCATCCTGCCAATTTTGATCTAATGTTGCGACCGTTTCGCCATTAGCGCCGGTGATCAGAATCTGATCCCATGCAGACCATTGGCTATAGGCGACGTCTGCTGACAGCAGAAGGTTGCGAATGCCGCTGTAACTGATGCCGAGGCCGGCTTTCAGCGGCAACGGCAAGTCAGCTTTGACTTCCTTTTCGCCCTCGCTTTGGATGAGTCCGGAGTAATAATTGGCGAGGATAAAGTATTGGTCGGGGGTGACCATTCCGCCTTTGAAAGCGGAATCGGCAAACGCCTTGGTGATATCGGTGTAATCGGGAACGTCAGGGAAATAGAATGTGTTTTCGAACTGACCATCCATGCTGACGTCGTTGTACCACTGCACCGTTGCACCGATGCTGAGGTTTTTCGTCGGTTTGAACATAAGGCCAAAATTTGCGCCGAAACCATTGCCGGAACCATCCATTTCTGCCTGAGTCAACAAATGGTCAAAGGGAGAGCGGATCATGTCTCTCAGCATGAATTCTGGAACTTGTGCGACAGCCAAAAGGGCATAATAAATGTTCGGATTGTACAGAAAAGGATTTTGGATGTAAACAGGTTTGCGCATAAAGATATCGCCCAAAATGATGCTGGCGCCGGCGCCGACTGACAGTTTGTCGCTGATTTTATAGGCAATCGTCGGGTGAATGTCGATAATCTGCAAATTGCTTTCGTATTCGATGTTGGGATATTGTGTGCTATAGGTGTCGAATCGTTTGCCGGGAATATTGTTCAGATTATTGTTTGCGGTCCTCAAAATGTCCCACTTGGAACCCAATCCGAATGGCGCCCAAACGCCCACACCCACGGCCAATTTGCCGAAATTGTAGGTTATTCCTGCAGCGGGCAGAAAGAAAGTTTGCGGTTCATTGGTTCGTTCATTGCGGTAGGCAGCACTGAATGGCCAGTTTTGGCCGGTCAGGTTGCCGTATTGGCTGTTGCCAACGGTGAAGGAAGATGTCGGCATCACAAATTCAAAGCTCGCTCCTACGCCAAGCCCTTTGGTGAAAGCCAACCCGGCCGGATTCCAATACATGGCGCTCCAGTCATTTGCTATTGAGCGGTAATTGCCTCCCATTGCCTGTGCCCTAGCGCCGACGCCTGTAAGATCAACTCCCGAGGCGGAGAGATCGGATGCCGAGAAGGCTAAAATAATACAAAGGGCGCATAATAACGTAGCTCTTTTCATTGTACCTCCGAATAGGTTTTATTCAAAATTACCCTTAAATTTATTATTCGATAGTGAATGAAATAATTCAATGTTAATTCTACAAAAAAAATATGCTATTGTCAATATTATTTTCTCAATCGATGTCCCTTTTGTCATTACTTCGCCGCATGAGCATGCAGTTTAGGACGCAAGTTAGGTGAGGAGCATTTTTTGGTGAGAGAACAGTTTATAAGCATCGCCCACAAACGCTGCACCAATAAAAAGCTTGCATTTTAATTCAAGTTTATCTATAATATTGAACAGAATTCATCGTTATGTTAATGTTTTGAGAGTACGGATCATGGACGCTTCAAAAAGAGAGCGCTTGCTCAAGGCTGCAATTAAAATTTTCGCCCGCGACGGCTTTTTTAAAGCGAAGGTTGAAGAAATTGCCAAGATGGCCAAGGTAGCGACGGGCACCACATATCTCTATTTTAAAAATAAAGATGATCTGTTGATTTCGATTTTTGAAGAAGAGATGACGCCGATCATCGAAAAAATGAAAGAAGAATTGGCCAAAGCCGAGTCCCCTGAAGACAAGATCATGGCGTTTGTAACCAGCCACTTTAATCTGGTTGAAAAGAATCCTGACTTGGCTCTGCTTTTAGAGGTTGAGCTGAGACAAAGCAACAAGTTTCTGCATGATTATAAAGGAACCAAGTTTAAAGAATATCTGGATGTGATGAGCGATGCTTTCATCCAGGGGCAAAACACGGGCCTCTTTCGGCAGGATGTGCACCCGAGCATTTTTAAACAAATGGTATTTGGAGCGCTG